>JAYTRB010000322.1:0-27286 GCA_043746425.1 Planctomycetia bacterium | reverse complement strand
TGCCGTGAACCTTATCTGCTGATATCGATCTGCAACTCATGAAAGGTCTCCAACAATGCTTCCAGCGGTAATCCGACGACGTTCGTCAAGCTGCCGGCTATTCTGGAAATGAAAATACTGGCCGCTCCCTGAATTGCGTAGCCGCCGGCTTTGCCCCGCGGCTCTTTGGTGTTCAGGTACCATTCCAGATGCCGTTCAATATCAGCCACAAACGTCACGTCGGTACTCACGATTCGCTCGACGATTCGGCCGTCTGGATTCAAAACACACAGGGCCGTCAATGCCTGGTGCGTTCGCCCGACGTAATACTCGCGGAACCAGTGTCGGACGGAATCCTTCCATGAATCGTCAACCGGCGGCTGTCCCAGTTCGAAAAGCTTCCCGTCGGAATCGGAAACGACAACCGCCGTGTCGGCGGCAATGATTACGTACCGCGCATTTGGTGTCTTTGAGTGTTCTGCCGCCGCGAGCTGAGCGGCAATGTCTTGCGCCTTCTGCCGGGCGATCTCTGCCAAACGCCCTCGAATTTCATCCATTCGATGCAATCCCTCGAAGCTGGCTTCGGCTGGATTGCCGGGCGGCATGACGATGATCTGATGGGCTGGAACAACCACTTCCAAAAGTTCCCGCCGTCGGGGCGAACGCGACGCCAGAATGAATGAGTAAGCCACGACCGATCACTCCTGCAACCGCCCTGAACCTCATTGATTTTTAGGAGACATTGCAATCGCGATTGAACACTCGCCTCAGTGCGCTCACCGCGCCTGCCGCGCAAACCGGTGAACTACCTGGCGAGCCAATCCTGCAGGGCAGTGACTTCGGGCGTGGGTTTATCGACCAGGGCCTGCATGGCACGCACGGCGGCCAGACAACCCGAAAGAGTCGTCACGCAAGGGACGCCATACGAAACCGCTGCCGAACGAATGCGACCTTCGTCAGTTCGCGCCCCCTTACCGCTGGGAGTGTTGAAGATCAATTGAATCTCGCCATTGGCCAGATAATCGAGAAGATTCGGCCGCCCTTCCTGGAGTTTGCGGAGCGTTTCCACCACGATGCCCGCGTCGCGCAGGACGCGAGCCGTACCGAGAGTGCCCACCAGCCGAAAACCGAGTTGCTCAAGCACGCGGGCCGCTTCGATAAATGCCACCTTGTCGTGTCGCGCCAGACTGATGAAGACTGTGCCACTTCCAGGGAGCGCATTCCCGGCGGCGACCTGACTCTTGACGAAGGCAATCTCGAACTTCTCGTCGATCCCCATGACTTCCCCCGTCGATTTCATTTCCGGACCGAGAATGATGTCGACCCCGGCAAAACGGGCAAATGGGAAGACGCTCTCCTTGACCGAACTGTACTTCGGCCAAGGTTCGGTCGTGACCCCCTGTTGAGTAAGCGTCACACCGGCCATGATCTTAGCGGCAATCTTCGCCAGCGGAACGCCAGTCGCCTTCGACACAAACGGCGAAGTGCGGCTGGCTCGGGGGTTGACCTCGAGTATGAAAACCACCTGCTGGCCGTCGACCTCTTTGACGGCGTATTGAATGTTCATCAATCCCTTGACGCACAGGGCTTTGGCAAGCATGTACGTCGCCTGCTTGATTTCGTCGATGGTCGCTTGTGAAAGCGAGAATGGAGGGAGAGCACAGGCCGAATCGCCAGAATGAACCCCGGCTTCTTCGACGTGCTCCATGACCCCGCCGACAATCGTCAATTCACCGTCGGAGACGGCATCGACGTCGACTTCGGTTGCATCTTCAAGAAACCGGTCGATCAGCACCGGATGGTCGGGAGACGCCTCGACCGCCTTGGTCATGTATTCGACCAGCGAGCGTTCGTCATAGCAAAGTTCCATCGCCCGGCCGCCCAGAACGTAGCTGGGCCGAACAAGAATTGGGTATCCGATTCGCTCGGCAACGAGCCGCGCCCCTTCAGTATCGGTGGCACTGCCGTTTGGCGGCTGGCGCAGGTTGAGGCGCTCGATGATTTCCTGGAACCGCTCGCGATCTTCGGCGGCGTCGATCATGTCGGGACTGGTGCCGATGATCTTAACGCCTGCCGCTTCGAGCCCGCGGGCGAGATTGAGGGGGGTTTGCCCCCCGAACTGAACGATGACGCCATCGGGAGACACACGGTCGCAGATATTGAGCACATCTTCAGTGGTAAGGGGCTCGAAGAACAGCAAATCCGATGTATCGTAATCGGTCGAGACGGTCTCGGGGTTTGAGTTGACCATGATGCTCTCGATCCCCAGTTCGCGCAGAGCGAACGACGCCTGACAGCAGCAATAGTCGAATTCGATGCCCTGCCCGATGCGGTTCGGGCCTCCGCCCAGAATCATGATCCGCTTCTTTTCAGGATTTCGCGGCGGCGTCTCGTCTTCACTTTCGTAAGTGGAATAGTAATACGGTGTGTAGGCCTCGAATTCGGCGGCGCACGTGTCAACCTGCTTGAACGTCGCCTCAATGCCGCGCCCCTTGCGATGCCGGCGAATCTCCATTTCGGTCGTTTCCCACCACCAGGCGAGCTGCCGGTCAGAATACCCGCTTTGCTTGACCTTGTGGAGCAGTTCGTCGCTGGCCGCTTCGAGCCGGCCGACCTGCCGAATTTCACCTTCCAGCGCGACCAGCTCTTCCACATGCTGCAAAAACCACGGATCGATGTTCGTCAATTCATGAACGTGCGTGACGCTCATTCCCGCTTTGAACGCATACCGGATGTAGAAGATTCGTTCGGCATTGGGAGTGACAAGCTTGTTCTCGATTTCGTTGAGCGGCGGCTGCTTGTCGGTGCCCCACAAATCATTCTTTCCGCCACCCAGCCCGAAATGTCCGATCTCGAGCCCCCGAATCGCCTTCTGCAGCGATTCCTTGAACGTCCGCCCGATGGCCATTGTTTCGCCGACCGATTTCATCTGCACCGACAAAACCGGGTCGGCTTCAGGAAATTTCTCAAACGTCCAGCGGGGAATTTTCGTCACAACGTAATCAATGGTCGGCTCGAAGCAGGCCAGCGTTTCGCGCGTGATGTCATTGGGAATCTCATCCAGCCGGTAGCCGACGGCCAATTTGGCCGCGATCTTGGCGATGGGGAATCCCGTCGCCTTTGAAGCCAGGGCGCTCGACCGGCTGACACGCGGGTTCATTTCAATGACGACCATCCGCCCGGTCTCAGGATCGACGGCGAATTGCACATTCGACCCGCCCGTCTCGACGCCGATTTCGCGCATGATGGCAATCGTGGCATCGCGCATTCGCTGGTATTCCTTGTCGGTCAGCGTCTGAATGGGTGCAACGGTAATCGAATCGCCTGTATGCACTCCCATGGGGTCGAAATTCTCGATCGAGCAGACGATGACGACATTGTCGGCAACGTCGCGCATGACCTCCATCTCGAATTCCTTCCAGCCGATCACCGATTCTTCGAGCAGCACTTCGCCCACCGGAGACATGGCGATGCCGCGCGCCACCTTCGACTCGAATTCGTCGCGATTGTAGGCGATCCCTCCGCCTGAGCCGCCCAGCGTGTAACTCGGGCGAATAATGATCGGCAAGCCGATTTCACGCACTGCAACGCGGGCCTCGTCCATGTTATGAACGCAGAAGCTGCGGGGCACATCGAGCCCGATCTTCATCATGGCCTGCTTGAACGACTCGCGTCCCTCGGCCTTGGCGATGACGTGCTCTTTAGCGCCGATCAGCTCGCAATTGAGCTGCTTGAGAATGCCGCGCCGCGCCAGATCCATGGCCACATTGAGACCGGTTTGTCCTCCGAGCGTTGGCAGCAGCGCATCGGGACGTTCCTTCTCGATGATCTTCTGAACGTATTCCCAGGTAATCGGCTCGATGTAGGTGCGATTGGCCGTCCCCGGGTCGGTCATGATGGTGGCCGGGTTCGAATTGATCAGCACCACCTCGTAGCCTTCTTCGCGAAGTGCCTTACAGGCCTGAGTGCCCGAGTAGTCGAATTCGCACGCCTGCCCAATGACAATCGGGCCGGAGCCGATAATCAGAATTTTTTTGAGGTCGGTTCGACGCGGCAATTGAAATCAGTTCGGTTGGAGTCGCCTGCCAGGCACTTTGGCCTCACAGTTCGCTGAATATGTCAATTCAAAATTACGCCTATGCTCAGGCGCGATCGCCTGACCTGCATCGCCCATTCCCGTCACCCCCGCCCCAGCGCGCAGACCGATCGCAGGCATGGCCGTGAGATTTGGCAGGCTCCCAGCCTGCACGAGCATACGAAACGGCACCCGGCGACAAGAGGTCTCGCCGCACGGAAGTGGCACTCGGCGGGAAACTGATCTAAATTACCAATCCCGGTCGAAACAGAAAAGTCTGCGGCACGCAAATCTCGGGCTTTCGTGCCTGCCTGAAACGGTGGCGGTGAAACAACCAGCGGGGAATTGCCGCCGGTGCAGCACCGGGGGGTCAAAGAGCGATAAGATTCCAGACCAATGACATGCCCTGCCATGTTATTCTCGGTCAACGATTCACAGCCAACGACGTTTGACGACGCAGGATCGCCGCCCTTCAGACGATGACCGGCATGCACCGTTCCTCGATTTCTCGTCCCGCAAATGGAAAAAACGTCTGAATCTTGTGCGATTTCAGCTATTCTCGACCACTCGTCCATCAACCCAAAATTCCGGTAACCACCTTGCCATGCACATCGGTCAGCCGGTGATATCGGCCCTGGAATTTAAACGAAAGCCGGGTGTGGTCGATCCCCAGGCAGTGCAGCATCGTGGCATGCAGATCATGCACATGCACCGGGTTGGAAGTAACATTGTAGCAGTAGTCGTCGGTCTCCCCGTACGAGACACCCGGTTTGATTCCGCCACCCGCCAGCCACACCGTGAAACATCGCGGATGATGGTCGCGACCGTAATCTTCGGCCGTCAGCTTGCCCTGGCAATAAACGGTACGCCCGAATTCACCTCCCCAGACGACAAGCGTCTCGTCCAGAAGCCCGCGTTGTTTCAGGTCTTTGATCAGCGCCGCGGCAGGTTGATCTGTATCACGGCACTGGCCCTCGATCTGCCTGGGAAGGTTCGTGTGCTGATCCCACCCGCGGTGAAAGAGCTGCACAAACCGCACGCCACGCTCAGTCAGCCGACGGGCCAGCAGGCAATTTGCGGCGAATGTGCCGGGCTTCTTCGAATCAGGACCATACATCTCGAAAATATGCTCGGGTTCCTGCGAAACATTCGTCAGTTCAGGAACAGAAGTCTGCATCCGATACGCAAGCTCGTATTGTGAAATGCGTGTCGCGATTTCGGGATCGCCGACGTCGTCGAGCTTGAGCTGATTGAGCTGCGACAGATCGTCGAGAAACCGCCGGCGGGCGATGCGGTCGAGGCCATCGGGATTCGATAGATACAGCACCGGATCGCCTTCCGCCCGAAATTTGACTCCTTGATATTTCGATGGCAGGAAACCGCTGCCCCACAGCCGGTCATAAAGTGGCTGATCGTTCGGATTGCCGCTGCCCCGCGAGACCATTGCAACGAACGCCGGCAGGTCGTGATTCTGGCTTCCCAGCCCATAGGCCAGCCAGGAGCCGATGCTGGGCCGGCCGGCCAATTGTGCTCCAGTTTGAAAAAACGTAACCGCCGGGTCGTGATTGATCGCTTCTGTATGCATCGACTTGATGAAACAGAGTTGGTCGGCGATTTTGGCGGTATGCGGTAACAGTTCGCTGAGCCAAGCGCCGCTGCCTCCATGCTGCCTGAAATGATACTTGCTCGGAGCGACCGGAAAGCTCGACTGCGTCGATGTCATCCCGGTCAGACGCTGCCCTTTGCGAATCGAATCGGGCAGCTCTGTTCCGCGCAGATCGGCCAGCTTCGGCTTATAGTCGAACAGATCCATCTGCGACGGGGCGCCCGACTGAAACAGATAAATCACCCGTTTCGCCTTGGGGGCAAAGTTGGGGAACCCGGCAAGCCCGCCGGCGTTTTCGGCCGCACCATTGCTCGAATCCGGTCGACCTGTCAGAGCATCGTCGGCGAACAGCCTGGGCTCGAGCAGCGAAGCCAGGGCGACGGCCCCCAGGCCGAGACTCGCACGCCCGAAAAAGAGCCGGCGCGATACGAGTTGTCGTGCCTCAAGCAGTGGATTCATCATCAAGTCCTCTCATGCTACAATCTCTTTCAACTTGAATTGCTGTATAACACACGGTCGCGCGATTCAACCGCAAGAGCCCGTCTGCCACAAACTGATTCAGGTCACTAAAATGCGGGCGAAGGCCAAGAAACGTTCGGCCGATTTTTTTTTCTTCGGCACGACATACGCATCCCTACGACACACTTCTCCCTGAGACCGGCAGGCGTCGTTGCAGGCGCCGTCATTCTTTTGTAATCGTTTCATCGAGATTCAAGAGCAAGCCCGCCACCGTCGTGTATGCGGCCAATTCAGCAAGATCGACCTCGTCGGGGCGGGCGAGTTGGCCGAGTCTGGTAAGCTTGTCGGCGGCTTCGGGCGATTTTGCGAATCGATCGCGGTGAGACTGCCAGCCGCTGACGAGAATCCGAAGTTCAGGCGGTCGCGGGTTGCGCGACGTCGCCAGTTGAAACGCCAGCGCCAGCCGCTCTTCTACGGTCGGCCCCCCGTCGGTCATGATGCGCTGGGCCAGCGCCCGAGACGCTTCATTGAATGTCACGTCGTTCATCAAAATCAGGGCTTGCAACGGCGTATTCGTACGGGTCTCGCGAACGACGCACGTCTCTCGTCCTGCAGCGTCGAACGTCATCATTGCGGGCGGCGCCACGGTGCGCTTGAAATACGTGTACAAGCTTCGGCGATACAGACTTTCACCAGTGTCCTGAACGTACTCTGTATCGGCCAATTCTTTCCACAACCCGTCTGGCTGATATGGCTTCACCGACGGCCCACCCAGCCTCTCGACGAGCAGACCACCGGCATACAGGGCCTGATCGCGCACCATTTCAGCCGAGAGTCGCAGTCGCGGCCCACGGGCCAGAAGCCGGTTGTCGGGGTCTCGTAGCTGCATGCCTGGCATCGTGCGCGAGGACTGGCGGTAAGTGGCCGACGTGACGATGAGTCGCAAGAGGGCCTTCACGTCCCAAGCGGTCTGTTTCCCGGCATTCGGAAAACGGGGTGCGGAATAGGGCGCATTCGATATTTTTTGTCTTTCAAATGCCGTCGCACGCGAATGGTCGCCCGACATGAATTCGACCGCCAGCCAGTCGATCAGTTCGGGATGGCTGGGCCATTCCCCTTGAGCGCCGAAATCGTCGACCGTTTTAACGAGTCCCGTACCGAAGAGCATTTGCCAAAGACGATTAACGGCCACGCGGGCCGTCAATGGGTGCGATCGGTCGACGAGCCAGTAAGCCAGACCCAGGCGATTGCCGGGCAGATCTTTTGGCATTGGAAGAAGACTCGCCGGAACACCCGCTGCGACCTTTTCACCAAATTGATTGTACTCACCGCGAAGCAGCACGAACGTCTCGCGTGGAATGGGCATTTCCTGCATGACCATCGTCGTGGGGAAGCTTTCGAAAAGCTGAGCACGCTCCTTGCGATACGACTCAAGTCGCGTATGCAATTCGCGAATTGGCAGAGGGGCGTCGCGCTCAAGAAAACACGCCCGCAGCTTATTCGTCTCTGCGATCGTACGTCGATCGGGTGGAATCGCGCATAAGTTGCGGATTGAGGCGGCCGTGGCCAGAACCTGGGCTGCGTTCTCAGACAGCACTTCGTCGTACATGCGCACATCGTCGATCGCTCCGTGAAACCGTCCGGTGGGTCCATTTCCTCCGCCGATTCGGAGCGGTTCTTTCGTGGCGAACGACTGATTGAGCAGATCGAGTTTGACATTCACTCTCTGCACTTTTCCGTCGATGTAGATTTGAACGCCCGAGCTCCCACGCGAACCGTCGTAGGTGACGATGAGATGCTGCCAGGTGTTTTCCGCCAGTGATGCTTCGGTTTCGACGCGGAGCGCATCATCGAGCCACCGCTTGACCAGATTCAATTGCAGCCGGCCATTTTCGAGTACAACGTAATATCCGTCGGCATGTTCGGCATCGGTCATCCGCGAGAGAATCGTTCCACCGCGAGAACCGGCAGGGCGAACCCAGGCCGCAATCGAGAATTTGTCGTAAAATCCGAAGGGTGCTATGTCGCCGGCATCGATGAACCCAGCGCCGTCAAATTCTGCTGCCTTGCCGATCTTTCCCGATTCGTACCGGGGCTCCCCGTTTTCCGCGCGCAACTCGGCACTCCCTTCATTCTCGCTCGCAGGAGCACCATCAAGAGCGAGATGCACCTTCTGGCCACGAGTGATCGTCCAGTCGGTAAACGCTTGCGAATCGAGGTTCTTTTCCCACTCATTCTGCGCGGCAGCCAATTCGGGCAGCAACCTTTCAAAGGCCCGCGCTTCCTCTGTCAATCGAGCGTCAATCTGCTGTAAGCGCAGTTGCTGATCGACCGTCGGCGTCTTGATGTACGGCGGCGAGTTACCGTACTTGACAGCTCGTCCGAACTCGGGAACGTTATTGAAAAACGCGAATGCCTGATAGAAATCCTTCTGCGAGAACGGGTCGAACTTGTGATCGTGACAGCGGCTGCACCCCATCGTCATTCCCAGCCAGACCGTAAACGTCGTTTCGACGCGATCGACGACATACTCGGCTGCATATTCTTCGGGAATGATTCCCCCCTCGGCGTTGCCCCGATGATTTCGATTAAAGCCGCTGGCGATCTGCTGATCGAGTGTCGCGTCGGGCAGCATGTCGCCTGCGATTTGTTCAATCGTAAACTGATCGAACGGCATGTTGCGGTTGTAGGCCTCGATGACCCAATCGCGCCAGCGCCACATGACTCGTTCGCCGTCGCTCTGGTAGCCGCTGGTATCTGCGTACCGCGCGCCATCGAGCCAGCGAACTGCCATTCGCTCGCCGAAACGCGGTGAAGCCAGCAAGCGATCGACCACGTTCTCGTACGCCTCGGGAGATTCGTCCGTTAGAAATGCATCCACCTCGGCCGGCGTGGGAGGCAGCCCCGTCAGATCGAGCGAAACGCGGCGCATCAAGGTGGTCTTATCAGCCGCAGCCGTCGGAGAAAGACCTTCCCTTTCGAGTCGGTTCAGAACGAAGGCGTCGATCGGGTTTCTGACCCACGAGGGATTTCCGACTTTGGGCGGGGCGTCTGCGACCGGAGGCAGAAATGCCCAATGTTTTTGCCATTTCGCCCCCTGCTCAATCCAGCGGCCCAACAGTTCGATTTGTGCGGAAGTCAATTTCTTTCCCGACTTGAGCGGCGGCATTCGCTCTTCTTCGTCTTCGATCAGCAACCGCAAGTACAGCTCGCTGTGTTCCAGATTTCTGGCCACAACGGCCCGCCGCCCCCCCAGATCGGCCAGTGCGCCGGCTTCAGAATCGAGCCGTAAGTCAGCTTTTCGCTGGGCCTTGTCGGGCCCATGACATTGAAAGCAATTGTCAGAAAGAATGGGGCGAATGTCGCGATTGAATTCGACCCGCGGATTGTCGCCCGCAACCAATGGCACAGCCCGCGCGGCCAGCGCTGAAAGTACGAGCAACCCGCACCACGCGAAAGGCTGAAATGGGCGGGAAACGGTCGAAAACCAGACGTTCATCGTGCGGCGGGCTCCCGAAGCGTGAATCGAAGGATTTTCATTGTACCACCTTGGCTTATCCAGAGGTATCGGCGCTGCCAGGGACGGGCCGCAAAGGTCCTGCTTTATCGTCATGGATTCGGCGATTATCGGAATTTCAATTTCAAGATGAGATGCGGCATGAGCGGTCGCATTCGGCTTTAATTCCGCGCTTTTACATGCGGTAAGCAGTTTTCAGCAGAGAAATCCCGCGGTGGCCGCAAGAACTGCCCTTGGTTGATTTCTGCCAGCAAATTAGAATCGCGACGCCACCCCGAATGACTCGCTTTCGGGCGAGGGTTGCGCAAGTTCGCGAATCATCTGGGCAATCGCGTTATTTCCATTTCAGCAGTAGTCTGGGGATTCAAAGTGCGCGTCGCGTACCTCGATTGTTCAACCGGAATCAGTGGCGACATGACAGTGGCGGCGCTGATCGACGCCGGAGTCGATTCCCACGCCTTGCGCCATGCGATCGACTCCTTGGGCCTGCCTGGTGTTCGATTCTCGACGCATGCCGTGATGCGGTGTGCTTTTCGGGCGCTGCACCTGAAAATCGAACATCCCGAACAAAGCGCGCACAGGCAACTGGCCGACATTGTCCACATCATTGAAGCCGCTTCGGGCATTATCCCCCGCCAGAAAGAATTGGCTCTGCGAATCTTCCGCGCGATTGCCCAGGCCGAAGCGAAGGTTCACGGAACGACGATTGACAAGATCCATTTCCACGAGGTGGGGGCAATCGATTCAATTGTCGACATTGTGGCGACTGCCGTCGGCTTCGACCTGCTGGGAGCCGATGAAATCGTTGCCAGTCTGGTGCCCACTGGCCGCGGGCAGGTTCGCATCGCGCATGGGGTATGCACCGTTCCAACGCCCGGAACGGCCGAACTTCTGCGCGGGATTCCGCTGGTCGATGTGCCAGTCGATGCTGAGTTGACGACCCCGACCGGGGCGGCCATTCTGAAGACGCTCGTGACGCGGTTCGGGCCCCTGCCGGAAATGACCATCGAGCAGATCGGTTACGGCGCAGGAACGAAAGATTTTCCAGATCGGGCCAACATCTTAAGACTGATTGTCGGAACGACCCTCGCCGTACCGCAGTCTGACCGAGTGCTCCTCCTGGAAACAAATCTGGATGACGTTTCGGGAGAGATCATCGGCTACACGAAACAGAAACTGCTGGCGGCGGGAGCGCTGGATGTGTTCTCAGCCATGATACAGATGAAGAAGGATCGGCCGGGAATCCTTCTCTCGGTAATCTGCCGCCTGCAGGATTGCGAACGATTTGAAGCGATCTTATTCGCCGAGACGGCGACATTCGGCGTGCGACGTCATGTTGTCGAGCGAAACAAGCGAATACGGCAAGATTGCACGGTCGAAACTGCATGGGGAACAGTCGCTGGAAAGCTGGGAGGCTACGGATCGAACGTCGTATTCACCCCCGAATTCGAGCCCTGCGCGAAACTGGCCGCGCAGTACGCAGTTCCGTTGCGGGAGGTTTATCGAGCGGCAGATCGGGCCTTTGAACAGAACCGGTCTGTACTGATCGCGCAACTCGCCTCGCAGTTCGCCGACGTGCCGAAGCTCGGCCACGACCACAGTCGCGACGATCATTCGCACAACGACACAGACAAAGACAGCCACGAACATTCTCACGATCACGACCATTCGCATGATCACGACCATGGTCACGATCACGGCGACGGACACGATCATCACCATTAATGGCCCTGGTACCGCGGCATGTTTCCCATGGAACTCAATGACCGTCAGTCGCTCATCGCGCTGGGGCTGTCGGTCGTCGCTTTGGTGTACATGGTGCGGCGGCTCCTTTTGCGGATTGCCAAGCCGCGCGGCCGCGAATCGATGTCGCGAGACAGTGCAGAAACCGAAACCGCTGAAGCAGGCGCCCTCGGCGCCACAGAGATGCTTGAACTGCGTTTGTTCGACTTCGCCCGCGAGGTCGAGGGGCGAATGCAGACACGTATCGCCGTCCTCGATCGCTTGATCATTGACGCCGACCGCGAAATCCTGAGATTGCAGGAATTGCTGGTCGCGACCAAACGGGAAGCCCCCTGGGAACCTGTTTCGCCCACTTCAGCACACGAACGGCTGTCAAACGCAACGGCAGAGGAAAGCGCTCACCCGCGTCAACCCGATGCCCTCATAGAGCTTCCGTCAGTAAATACATCGACTCAGAGAGACGCAGCGTAACCGCGACTAGCCGACCAGTTCCCGAATCGGTTCTGCGTCAGCCAGAGCGATATCGGCCCCCCGCGGCAGTGCCAGGCGCGTGGCCAGGTCGATTCCGAGAGTGTGCAGAATCGTCGCCGACAGTTCGGCCGGTGAAACCGGGCGATCGGCAGGATACATACCGCGGGAATCGCTGGCCCCCAGTACATGACCGCCGGCAATTCCAGCCCCGGCAATCAGCGCCGACCAGACACCAGGCCAGTGATCGCGTCCACCCCGTTCGTTGATGCGGGGCGTCCGTCCGAATTCTCCAACAGCGACCACCAGTGTTTCCTGCAACAAATTCCGCTGTTCGAGATCGTCGAGCAGCGCGCTCAAGACGCGGTCGAAATCGGGACAGAGCGCATTGCGGTAATCGGCCAGAGTCGCCGGCGCCCAGGTTTCGTTCGCATGACAATCCCATGTCACCCGGCCAGCCAGACTGTCGAACATATTGACCGTGACGAATCGCACACCGTGTTCGACCAGACGCCGCGCTGCCAGACAGGCCCGGGCAAATTCGCTGTCGCCGTAGGCGCGGCGGTAAGTTTCTGGCTCGGCCTGCCAATTGGCAGCCGCTGCCATACGAAAGGGGTCGAAATTCGCCAGCTGGAATTCGGAACTCGGAATCGCAGACGTCGCACTACTGCAGTCGGCAAACTGCGGTCCGCCGTCATTGCACGCCGCGTTCCACGGATCGAACTCGGCTCCCAAATCTCCGGCCCGCTGTCCCTGCCACATCACCACGCCCGTATCCCCCAAGGGACGGGGGAGCACGGCATAGGCCGGCAAGTCGTTCCGCGACCCGAGCAATCGCGAAACTACCGAGCCCACGCTCGGGGGGACGAGGTTCCCCCGGACGAGCCGACCGGTCTGAATCAATTGCTGCCCAGCCTCGTGGATTGGCGCGACATCGTGGAATAACGACCGAATCACCGCAAACTTGTCGCTACGCTGCGCCAACAGCGGAAGGGTCTCGCAGAATTGCACCCCCGGTGTAGCTGTCGAGATCGGCTTGAACGGCCCTCGAAACTCTCCGGGCGAACCAGCCTTGGGGTCGAATGTCTCAAAATGGCTCGGTCCGCCGGTCATCAAGACGAAAATGCAGCGCCGCAGCCCTTTGCCGCTGGCTTCAGCCCGAGCACGTTGTTCCGCGACGGATAATCCCAGGACGCTCAGCCCCCCCATCCGAAGAAAGTCGCGGCGGGAGACACTCTCCGCAACCTGGCCGTTTTCTGTACCGACTGCCAGCATGGCAACATTGCCCCCGCAAGAGTTCCGCGACGTAAAAATCACCGCCATCACGAAGATTGGCAGCGAGGTAGCCGACGCCAATAATAGTCTAGCACCTGGGCCGTAAAGTGGGAAGAACCGCGGGTGCAACCTGGCCGAGTGGCTGAATATTTCGCAAGTCAGCTGGTAAGCCTGATATCCTGCATATTGCCCGTAATATAGATCCAAACGTGATTTCGGATCCGGCTCACAAGATTGTCGAAACGACCCACGTATCGCGCGGCAACTCACGCATCCCTGCGGCATCTGAAAATTGCGACGATCAGTCAGTGCGCTTCTCGAATCAACGACCCCACGGCGCCGCTTCCGGCCCACTTCGCAGGCCCGATTCGCCGTAAACGACAAATCGAGCAAGTCTCCGCCAGGAAATGGGCACGGCATGCATCGCACTCTCTGATACCGGGCAGCCGCCGTATTCTTGAATACTTCCGCTTTCCATATCATCAAGCTATTGTAATCTGCGGACGTTGTTACGATTCGTTTGAGGAAGAATGGCTTATGAAGGTACTGGTAGTCGGTCAAGGGGGACGCGAGCACGCGCTCGTTTGGAAACTGGCGCAATCCGCCAGCGTCTCAAAGGTTTATTGCGCTCCCGGCAACGCCGGAACGGCAATTGACGGGGTCAATGTCGATATTGGCGCCACGAATATCGATGGGCTCGTTAAATTCGCCCGCGCCGAGAACATTGGTTTGACCGTGGTCGGTCCCGAAGCGCCACTGGTGGCGGGAATCGTCGACGCGTTTGAGCGCGAAGGGCTGCGAGTGTTTGGTCCGTCGCGTCTGGCCGCTGAACTTGAGGGAAGCAAGGTCTTCGCCAAAGAGCTTCTCCGCCAGTCGACGATTCCGACGGCAGAAGCGCAGATCTTTTCTGATCCCGATTCAGCCGAGGCGTACATCGCCGATCGCGAAGAGGCGGCGCTCGTCGTCAAGGCCGACGGACTGGCGGCCGGCAAAGGGGTCACGGTGTGCGCCAACAAAGCCGTGGCCCTTGATGCCATCCGCCGCATCATGCGGCAGAAGGAATTCGGCGAGGCCGGAAAGCGGATCATCATCGAAGAGCGTCTCGACGGCGAAGAGGCGAGCATTCTGGCGATTACCGACGGCAGTACAATCGTTCCCCTCGAAACGTCGCAAGACCACAAGGCCGCCTTCGACGACGATCAGGGCCCCAACACGGGCGGCATGGGTGCCTACAGTCCCGCACCGCTCATTACCCCAGTTCTAATGGACCAGATTATTACTCAAATTCTGGTTCCCACAGTACATGCGATGAAGAAGCGCGGGCGGCCTTTCAAAGGGGTGTTGTACGCGGGCATCATGATCACGCATCAGGGGCCGAAGGTGCTGGAATTCAACACGCGCTTCGGCGATCCTGAAGCGCAACCCCTCTTGATGCGTCTGAAAACCGACCTGGCCCAGGTGCTGCTGGCAGTCGCCGAAGGGACGCTGGCCGATCTTCCACCACTCGAGTGGGATCCGCGACCATCGGTCTGCGTTGTGATGGCCGCCTCGGGCTATCCTGGTGAATACGAAAAAGGGGCGACGATCCGCGGACTGGCAGAAGCCGGTCAGTTGTCGAATGTGAAGGTCTTTCACGCAGGAACCGAACTTCACAACGGCCAGCCCGTCACCAGCGGCGGACGCGTGCTCGGGGTCACGGCCCTGGGCGACAATATCGGCGAGGCCAAACTGCGAGCATATCAGGGGGTTAAATGCATCCGCTGGGACGGTGCCTGGTGCCGTCACGATATCTCCGACAAGGCCCGCAAACACACCGCTCTCTCGGGACCGGCCGATTCCCAGTCGGCCGATTCGCAGTCGTAAGTCTGGCCGCACCTGAGCGGGCGCTCGACGCGTTACTTCTTTACCAGGTACTTGTCGAACCAGTCGGCCAGCGTCGGCACGTCACGGATGATATCGGGCCATCCGTGGCCCAGACCGGGTTTTACCACCAGCTCGCAGGGGACGTTTGCCTCTCTGAATTTCTCGATCATGAGCTGCGACTGCTGCAATGGGACAAGCCGGTCGGCATCGCCATGTATGATCAATGTCGGCGCATCGTCGGCACTGACGTGGTACGCCGGAGAAACCTGCCGGCCAATCTCAAGCCGCCGGTCCTGGTCGGCAATCGTCACGAACGCCTTGGCTTTTTCGTCGTATTCCTGGAAATCAAACGGCGCTCGAAAACCCTTGGTGGGGTCTGTCCCCAGCAGCACCCTCCCCGGTTCGCCGTAATTGAGGAAATCTGTCGGCGGAAAGAAGCAGGCTACGGCTTGAACGCGGCTCGAATGCCGCTCGACAGGATCCTGCGACTGAGGATCGCCGGCTGTCCCGGTCGTCCCCAGCATCAGTGAAAGATGCCCTCCTGCCGACGCTCCCGAGATTCCGATGCGTTCGGTATCGAACTGATAGTTCTCGGCGCGACTGCGCACAAAACGTACTGCCCGATGCAGGTCTTCAACAATTTCGGGGAGCGAGAACCTCGGCGAACTGCCATGCACGACCGCAAACACTGTGTAACCGCGCTTTGCGTACTCCCCCGCGAATTGCGGGCGAATGCTGTCGTGCGACGAGTGCCATGCGCCGCTGATGACCAGCACGATGGCCGCTCCATTGGGGTTTTCTTTGGGGACAAAAACATCCATCGTGAGCGCTGTGCCAGACTTACGGCGGTAGATCACGTCCTGGGTTCTGGTAAACGGCTCATCGGCGGCTCTGGTCAGCGATGAAGCTTCGAATATGTTCATCAGCCACAGGCAAACAACGAACACCCGTGAATGGGTTTTCATGCGACCTTTCCTGCAAGTATCACTTCTTGGCCAGATGCTTGTCGAACCAGTCGGCCAGCGCCGGCACGTCGTTAAGAATGTTGGGCCAACCGTGGGCCGCACCTTGTTTCACCACAAGCTCGCACGGAACCCCGGCGTCCTTCAATTTCTCGATCATGATCTGCGCCTGTTGAATCGGAACGAGTGTGTCGGCGTCACCGTGAATGATGAGCGCCGGGGCATCGTCTTTTGTAACATGGTTGATGGGCGAAATCTTCTTGCCAATCTCAAGCCGCTGGCTTTCGTCGGTAATCAGCGCGAACGCTCGCGTCTTGCTGTCGAATTCCTTGAACGCGAACGGCGCTTGGAAATCCTTCAAAACCCCATTTCCCAGCGCGACTTCTCCGGGCTTCCCGTAATTCAAAAAATCGGTCGGTGGAAAGAAACAGGCCACCGCCTGAACGCGGCTCGAAAAACGGTCAACCGGGTCTTTTGCTTCGGGGTTTCCGGGTGTCCCCGCCGTTCCCTGCATCAGCGACAGATGCCCTCCGGCAGAGGCTCCGGTGATGCCGATGCGATCGACATCGATCTGATACTGCTCGGCATGGCTGCGAATGAAACGCACTGCGCGGTGCATGTCTTCCAGAACTTCGGGAATCGAAAACTTTGGCTGGCTGCCATGGACAACGGCGAAAACGGTGTAACCGCGCTTCAGGTATTCGGCGAAAAACTGCGGATAGATCGCGTCATGCGCCGAAAACCAGCCCCCGCTGACTGCGAAAATGATCGCAGCCCCATTGGCATTCTCTTTCGGAGCAAAAACGTCGAGGGTCAGCGCCGTCCCGAACTTGCGACCGTAGATCACATCTTCGGTTCGAGTGTATGGCTCGTCAGCCGCCAGGACAATTGCCGGGCAAGCGCAGAAAACTGCCAGGCACAGACAGACGACAAAATTCCTAAAACGATTCTTCATGGGGGCTCCGGGTGAAACAATCTGCGATGCGACAAGAAACAGCGATGAAGAAATCGGTTCGTCAGCCCTGCGTTTTCCAACACGTCAACGCACGGCTGCCGCATTAATCTTCGTAAATTCCACGCCGCGCAGCATTGCGATCCGCTACAGCAACTCGGCGATCGGTTCGCCGAACGGAAGGATCGGCATTGGTCGCCCGCGATGATCGGGAAACGACGTATTGTTATAATCAATTCCCAGATGGCGAAACACGGTCGCCCACAAATCATTAGGCGTGAGCGGGCGATCTTTGGGATGCTCTCCCTTGGAATTCGTCGAGCCGACCACTTGCCCCGTGCGTATTCCGCCCCCCGCCACCAGCATCGACATCGCCTGCGGCCAATGGTCGCGGCCCGGTTGCATAACGCCGGTCTGGCTGCCAACTGTCGTGGTAATTCGCGGCGTTCGGCCGAACTCTCCGGTTACGACCAGCAGCACTTTCTTATCTAACCCGCGGCGGTAAAGATCTTCAACTAACGCGGTTATTGTCTGGTCGTAAATCGGTAGACGAACGCGGGCGTCTTTGAAGAGATGGCAGTTGACGGCGTGCGAGTCCCAATTGTAAACAAGCTCTTTCGGCATGGGCTGGCCCGGTGCGATACAGTTCTCCATGACCATTGTCACGAAACTCACCCCCGCCTCGACGAGCCGCCGGGCCATGAGCGCACGCTGCCCCCACGGGTGCCGGCCGTAACGGTCGCGCAACTCCGCCGGTTCCTGCGACAAATCGAAAGCGCGGCGCGCCTTATCGCTTGTCAACAGGTTCAGCGCCCGCTGGTTGAAGTCATCCACGGCGTGCATCGTTCCCCGTGAATCAATGCCGCGTCGAATGCGATCGAGACCTGTCAGGAGCGCCACTCGGTCGTCGAGCCTGCCTTCCATTTCGCGCGCCAGCGACAGGTTCTGTACCTCGAATTTCGGAGCGTTCGGATCGCCCACGACAGAGAAGGGATGCGATTCGGGGCCCAGGTAGGCACTCCCGAAACTGAAGACGTCGATGTCGCTGCGCCCCGCATCAGTGCCCGATACATAATTCGGGATACCAAGATTTCGGTGCTCGCGAACTTTGGCCACCATCGATCCGACCATCGGGTGATCGTTCACAAAATCGACCGGCGAGGCCGGAATCCGCCCGGTCAGAAACCGCTTATGCCCTCCGCCGTGATCGGCGAATTCGTGGGCGATCGAGCGGATGATGGCAAACTTGTCGGCGATTTGCGCATGCCGCGGCAGATACTCGCACACATCCAGCCCAGAAACGACGGTCGGAATGGGCCGAAACTCCCCGCGGTAATCCGCAGGCGCCTCGGGCTTCATATCGTACATTTCCATGTGCGGAGGCCCGCCAGGCAGCCAGATAAAGATGACTGCCGTATCGGAATCCGCTTCAATCGCCGCCTCGGCCCGCAAGCGCAACAGATCTGGCAGCCCCAGCCCCCACAATCCCAAGGCACCGGCTTTCAACAAGCTTCGCCGCGGTACAGGACCAGCACATATTGATCGCGGAAGATTCATGCCAGCTCCGAGAGAGGATCGGACAATCGCCAGATCTTTACAATACAATATGGCACAGCCGCAGGGAACATGTCAACAGCCATTGATGGGTGGACCGGCCTGCTTTCAACTCCCGCGGGGACCAACAGTACGATGCTAGCCCCGTCCCGAGCGTGAATAACACCAACAACCTGAGGCACTCTTGGCCCTGGTCTTTCTGTTGCCGGCGGAAGGCCTGCATCGCCTCCACGCTCGAAGCGGTCGAAACGCAATCGGGAACGAGCCGCTTCAATCGCATTCTAAAGAGCCGACACCTGTTGTCACTTCGCAGCGAATAATTGCGTCAACATGATTAATGATAATCAAAACCGCGCCCACAGATACAACACACACGAGCGCCGGTCGGATGAGGGCCGGTTCCAATGCCATGTGCAGCCATTCATGCATTCGCTTTGTCTCACACCGGATTAAAGACGAGTCCCGTCTGAAGTTTTGGATAAAAGTAAGTGCTCTTGGGAGGCATTTTTTCGAGCCGCGCGGCGATACTCTCGACATGCTCGATCTGCGCCGGCGGAACGAGACAAGCCAGCGGAACTTCTTTGGCAGCTTGTGAAGCGATCACTTCGTCGACCAGATGAACATACCGGCATTTGGGACCTGCCGCATGATGGGCCTTCAGCAGATGCTCGAGCACCAGTTTGTGCAACAGGCTTACCCCGAGCCCCCGCCAGTCGTCGCTTTGGTCGGGGGCCAGCGTTTTCATCGGGCTGCCATCACTGAGCCGTGCCAGCGTCCACCAGCCGTCACTCGTCGTCCCCAGCCCCAGCACGTCCTGCCCGCCGTCGGCCGCGATCAGATCCCAGGTTTCGCGAGCCGCCGCCCCCCCCTGCCCGACCGGTTCGAGGGTAAAGTTGCGGCAAAGAGCGGTCGTCAAATCATCTTTTGTCAGCGACTCCAAGCCGCTGACGAGCCGATGCGTCGGCAGAATGACCAGCCCCGGGTCGCTCATCCCTACGAACATCATCATCACGAAATTCGGGGAGCTGTCGGGACCGGCCAGCTTTCCGGCGACCGTCAGCCCGTCGCGGTAGTTAATCGCCGTCTCATAGCGATGGTGCCCATCGGCAATGAACACCGGTCTGTCGCGCAGCGACCGGCGAACCTGTTCGATCACGTCATGATTCGAGATGGGCCACATGCGATGCACGACTCCCAGGTGGTCGGTTGCCTCAAGCGGGGTGATCGACGGCACCCACTTTTCGAGAGGAGCCTGCACGGCATTATCATCGTCGGGATACAATCCGAAAATCGGCGACAGGTTCATCTGGCATGCCGCCAGCAGCTTCAACCGATCGGCCTTCGGCCCAGAAAGCGTTTGCTCGTGCGGAAAGACGTTTCCTTCGCCAAA
Source organism: Planctomycetia bacterium (assembly GCA_043746425.1). Lineage (GTDB taxonomy): Bacteria > Planctomycetota > Planctomycetia > Planctomycetales > Planctomycetaceae > JACQFH01. Next base: position 7,443 of record JAYTRB010000322.1, on the reverse strand, counting down.
CCGTTCCAGCCGAATTCGCCCCAGGAACCCCCGGCGGGTGTAGGTCTTCCCTTCCCATTCAAAAATCTGGTGATAGACATACAGTGAATCCTCGTGCTCCTGAATCAGCACTCCCTGATGAATCCATCGCTTCAGGAATTCGGCCGCCCGCCGGTATTTCTCGTCGGGATTTGCATCTCCGATTTCATCGCGGTTCAGTTCAAGGCGAATGACATTGCACGGGTGCTGTTCGTAAAGCCGTTCCTGAAATTCGCTGTCAATGACGTCGTAGGGCGGGCATGTAACGTCCGACAAATCTCCCACTTGAGCGACGTCGTATCTCCAACCGCGAAAAGGATGAACATGAGCCATGGCTGTCGTTACCTGGTGTTAAATATTGATGGTCACTCGGCTTAGAGCGGCTGCGCGGCACGAAACCGCTGGCACACCAAAAGGGCGCGGGGCCTCGACTACAGCAGCATTTTTGAATTCTCAACGAACTGTCGCACCAACGTGGCGTCTTTGCAAGCGACTGACGACTCGACCCCGCCCGCGACATCAACCCCCCACGGGCCGACGGCGCGAATGGCCTGAGCCACGTTTGTGGCATTAAGGCCGCCAGCCAAAATCAGCGGAGGCCATTCGGCAGTCTTGTACTCGCGCTGCAGCAGATCCCAGGGGGCGGTCTGGCCCGTGCCGCCATAACGTCCCGCAACCTTCGCATCGACGAGACAGGCCCAGGGCTTAGCTTTTAACCGGGCACAGGCGTCAAGATACTCTGCCAGAAACCCGAGGCCGTCAGTCCCCACGCGAAACGCACGGACGACGCGGTATTTCCGGGACAGTTCGGCAAGCACTTCCGGAGGTTCATCGCCATGCAATTGAATCGTTTCCAAGCTGCATTTTCGGCAGATCGTCTGAATCTCGTCGAATCGATGATTGACGAAAACGCCGACGGGTTCGATGCCCGCCGGCAGCCGCGCCACAATTTCGGCGGCAATTGGCGGGGCAACAACGCGCGGACTCTTTTCGTAGAAGTTGAGCCCCACAGCGTCGGCGCCGGCCTGCGCCGCAAACAGCGCCGTTTCGACGTCACGAATGCCACAGATTTTGATCCACATACGGTTGAATTTAGGTGAACCGCGAACGGGCTGCAATGCGCGCTGCAGGGTGCAAACGCGAATCGCCAGCGCGGCTCAGAGGCGCGACCTGCTATGATGCAGTCAACCACCCCCCCTTCGGGCCGAATATTTCCGCATGTCTGCTTCAGAATTGCCACGACTGTTCGCCATTGTTCCCGCTGCCGGGAAGAGCCAGCGCATGGGATGTCCCAAGTTGCTCTTGCCAATGGGGGCGACCACTGTCATCGCCCGCATGCTGGCAGCACTCAAAAGGCCTGGAATCAACGCCACGATCGTCGTGATTCGTCCCGACGATGAATCGCTTAGACTGGCCGTCGCCCAGGGGGGTGCGATTCCGTTGCAGCCCGCCGTGTCTCCGCCCGAAATGCGACAGAGTGTCGAGCTTGCCCTGCACTACATCGCCGACCAATATCAGCCCAGACCCAACGACGGCTGGCTGCTCGCGCCGGCCGATCATCCCCTTCTCGATCCTGCTATAATCGACCAGATTGTTGCCGCGTGGCGCACATGCACCGATCAAATCCATGTTCCGGTCTATTGCGAGAAACGCGGCCATCCCACGATCTTTCCTTTTCGTCTGGCCCCCGAGGTGTTCCAGCTTTCGTCTGACCAGGGGCTGAATTGTCTGCTGCAGCGGCCCACCGCCCAGATAAACTCAATTAAAATCGATTCCCCGGCGGTCATCGCCGATCTCGATACGCCTGAAGACTATGCCCGATTGCAGGCGGAATTTGCCTGAACCTTGAAATGAGCGCCAACCTTGAAACGGTCAACCTTGAAATGTGAGTCGCGCCTTGCCTAGACTTGGCCTGGCCTCTCACGCCGCATATCTAGATTTTTTGACAGGTTCTTTGCCATGCCTACAACTGACGTCGATCCTGATGTGGCGCAGTTTCCCGAGGATCTTCCCCCTGTCGAACCACCTTCGGCGGGCTTCATCCTTCAATTGTTCGTGGTGCCCGGCCTGATCGTCCTGGCAATCGTTGCTGTCTGGGCATTGTTTGGAAGACTGGCAAACAGCGAGCAGGACTGGAAGGGACTGCTCGTCGAATTGCAACACCCCAACGAACATCGCCGGTGGCGAGGAGCCTTGGGATTGGCCCAGTTGCTCAAAGCCGATCAGAACCTGGTCGGTTCCAGCGAGCCGCTGTCGCGCAATCGCGAGATCGCGCAGGCCTTGTCTGACGTACTGACCACAGAAATCCATCGCGCCAGCCAGATTGAAGAAGACCTGAAATACCAGGCGTTTCTGGCGCGGACGCTGGGGCTGTTCGACCTGCCCGACGTGGTCATCCCGGCTCTCAAACAGGCAATGCAGCCCGGCATCGACCGTGAAATTCGTAAGAATGCGATCGGTTCCATCGCTGTCATCGCGCATCGGTTCGCCGAGGAGAAAAATCCGCTCGCCTTTTCGATGCTCTCGGTTGAGCTTTTGAAGGTATCACAGGACGAAGACCCGCTGATCCGCCAGTTGTGTGCCTTCACCCTGGGGCTTTTCCCAGACGCTGACGCCAGATCGCGACTGGAAGTGCTGCTCGAAGACTCTGATTTTGATACACGTATCAATTCGGCAATTGCTTTGGCGCGGCAGGGTGATGCACGCGGCACGAAGGTGTTTGAGGATGTTCTGCGGGGGGCATCCGTACCTCAGGACGCTGCGACCGCGGTCGAATATGAGCAGTTCTCGGCACTTAAGAATTGCATTGCCGCGATTGAACAACTGGCAAAAAAATTCGATTCGGAACAGCGGCACGAGCTGACCCTGCTTCTCGAACCGATTGCCGCGGATTATCGGGAACCGAAAATTCGACTGGCAGCCAAAACGGCAGTGAGCGTTTTGCGCGACACGCCTTGAACGTCGAACAACCCGCAGCATAGTCAACAAAGGCCGCGCCAGAACAAGATTAACCGCCGACGACGCGGAAACGCCAAGTCCAAAACGAACGCGATCCATCACCAATTGCAGGCGCATCCGGGTCGTCCGCGGCCGCGCTTTTTACGCCAGCTGCCTTGAATTCTGGTTCATCACGCCGTTTCGGGCGATGATCGCGAACGCATTTGCCGAAAGAATCGGCTTCACGGGTTATTCGCGTCTTTACGACGCGCACCTCTTCAAAGTCACCCTGTTTGCCAAAATTCAACATCTCTTCGCAAGTTTGCCAAATTTCGTAGAGTATTCTTGTGCATCAATCGCTACATGGGTCATGGAATCCGAATTTTCAGGAAATCCCCTACGCCATTCGTTTGCAATGCCGTCATACGATCGCGCATAATCGCTCTTCAAGCGGTTCCACGAAGAGACGAATTGGGAATCCCAAGCGCGCGACTCAACCAGACGACCAATTTGAGGAGTTGACATCATGATCAGGAAATGTGCCGGAATCATCACCGGACTGGCAATTCTCGCAGGATGGGCCAGTCAAACTGCCCAGGCCAATGGATATTGCGGCGCCGGCAGCTACAGTTGCTGTCCGACGTCGTCCTGCCAGGCGGCCTCGTGTTATACGACCTGCCGGGTCGAACGCCGCCAATGCTTTCGCACGGTGCGCGAAATCGTCTACGAACAACAGCAGGTACAGTGTCAGCGAACCGAGTATGAGAGAGTTTACGAAGATCGCCCCGTTACGTGCTATCGCACTGTGACTGAGCGAAAAGAGCGCGAATGCCAAATGCAGGTCTGCCGTCCCGTCTGGGAGTGTGCCGAACGTGAAGAACGCTTCACGGTCTGCCGACCGGTCTGGGAAACCAGTTATCGCGATTGCAGCTACACGGTTCGCAAGCCGGTCTGGGAAACGTCGACACGAGAGTGCCGCCGCACCGTTCAACGGCCGGTCATTGAGACCAGCGAGCGCGAGTGCCGCCGCATGGTGATGCGTCCCGTCGTCGAAACGGTCAATCAGGAGCGGTGTTACACCGTCATGAAACCCGTCACCTGTTACCGCACGGTTCAGCAGAATTGCGGACGCTGGCAGATGCAGCCCGTCTGTGTTCCCGGGCCGATGATGCCCCGGCTCGTGCAGGACGGATGCTGTAATACGCGTTTGTGCATGGCGCCGACGCCGGGATTTACCGTCTATCGTCCGGTGTATTGCCCGCAGGTGGTCGAACGGCAAGTGGCGTATACGTCGTATCAGCCTGAGGTGGTTCGTCAGAGTTGCCCCGTGCAGGTATGCCGCTATGTGCAGGAAGAAGTCGTGACGAAAATTCCCGTTCGCACATGTCGTATGGTCTGTGAAGAAGTGGTCGATCAGGTTCCGGTTCGTACCTGTCGCTGGGTTGACGAAGTTGTTCAGAATCAAGTGCCCGTTCGCACCTGCCGCATGGTGCGCGAAGAAAGCGTGCGACGTATTCCTGTCCGCACTTGTAAAATGGTCACCGAAACGGTCACTCGCCGTATTCCCTACTGCGAAACGCGGCAAGAAGCGTATGTCGTGAATCAGCGAGTCTCGCGTTGCGTATCGAAACAGGTTCCCTACACAGTAACGCAGTGTGTCCCCAGGTGCGTTGAAAAACAGGTCGCCTTCGAGCAGTGTTATCTTGTTCCGCAAACCGTCTGCTCGACGACCGCCTGTGCAACTGGCTGCTCTACCGGCAACTGTGAAGCTGCCCCCCCGGCCGCCGGATCGCAAGGCGAAGCGCATGATACGGCCCGGCCAATCAATCCGCGGGAGCAAAAAGAAGCCGAACCCAGCAAGGATCCTGCACCCGAGCCGAAAGCTTAGAGTCTGGAGTGCTCCATCGTCGAAAGAGCCCGCGGAAGACTTTCCGCGGGCTCATTTCGTTGAAAGTCTTGAAGAAAGAACGAGACCCCACGGCTCTCGCCCGCCAGTGCCAGTGCGACTCCGTTGAGTCGCCAGCTGCGATTTGATGTCGCACGTCGCAGCACCCCGGCGAAATACGTAAAGGGTGGGCCTGTCGCGTCGAGATTTACGATACTGCATCACAAGTACCTTGAACAATTCCGTTCCCCTCAATACAGTAACGGATTACACCACAAAGATTTGCAAAACACTTCACGGATAATCGGCTACAGAAAGGCAGGAGAAGGTTTATGGGGGTTAAGAAGACCGGTAAGGGGCGCCGCAAGCTGGGACGTAGGAAGCGCCGGATGCGGGCTAAAATCCGGCATCGTAAGGGCTAAGGCGTCATTTCGGTCTCCCCGTGTATCTGACCGGTTTCGATGATCTGCGTGTGTTTTGGCCGACGCGCAAACATTTTTTTATCTTCTTATCTGGCGTTCGCCCGGTTTAGCACGCTACGATTACAGAAGAAAAGATGATGCCCTCCGTTGCCGTCGCCTCCCTTGGGTGGTCGATGGTCCCTCCGAATTCGCACGCTTGTCTGCCGAACGCTCACCGGAATGAGGTCAATCCATGAGACCGATGCCGCGCTTTTCCTTGTGTTTGTCGCTCGCCGCATTCGTTTTGATCCGCTTCGACCGCCCGCTACCGGCTCAAACGGCCCCCCCCGACCCTGCGGCAGTCGCCAAGGCCGAGGCTGCGCAAACGGCGGCTGATGCGGCTTTGGCAAAGAAGGCGATGGCTGAAGCGGCCGTTGCTGCGGAACAGGCGAAAGTAAAGGCCGCGGCCCAGATATTTGCCAAAGCGAAAGCCGACGAAACGAAGGCCGCCGGGGAGGTTGCCGCGGCCGAAAAGGTGCTGCAAGAAAAGACTGCGGCCGCCAACAAATCGGCCGAAGATGCCAAGGCGCTCGAGAAGCCGGCGACAGATTCCGCGGCGGCGGCGAAAGTCGCAACCGATGCCAAAGCTGCCGCCGACAAAGTCGCGGCTGACTTGGCCGCGCTGGCCAAGGCGACTGGCGATACGGCTGCCGCCGCGAAAGTGGCGGCCGAAAAAGCACAGGGCGACAAAGGGGTCGCACTCCTGAAGACGCTCGCCGACACGGTCTTCGTCGATGCTTCGAATGCCGCCAAAGATGCTGCTGGTAAGGCTGAAGCTGCCGGCAAAGTAGTCGCCGACACGGCCGCGACCGCCAAGGCGGCCAGCGACGCCTTGGCCGCGGCACAAAAAACGGCAGCCGACATGACTGCCGTCGTCAAAACGGCCACCGATGCCGTGGCCGCCGCCAAAGTCAACCTTGCTAAATCACAAGAAGCCTCGAAACCAGCCGAAGCGGCCATCGCGAGCGCTAAGGCCGAAGTCGACAAAGCCATTGCGGCGCTCAATATCGTCGCCACCGAAACGACTGCGGTCGTGAAAGGGTCTGAAGAATCTCTCGCAGCCATCGGTAAGTTCGTCTCGTTCTCGAAACAGGTCGCCCCGATTTTCAGCAAACGGTGCCTGGCGTGTCACAACGCTCAGTCGGCCAAAGGGCGTTATAACATGGATACTTTCTTCGGCGTCATCAAAGGGGGCGAACAAGGCGACACAATCATCCCCAAAGACGCCGATGGATCAAACTTGATCGCGCTTCTCGAAGATGGTTCGATGCCCAAGGATGCTGATCCCGTGACGAAGGATGAGATCGCTCTCATCAAGCAGTGGATTCTCAACGGCGCCCGCATCGACGCCGGGGTGCGCCCCGAAGCACAACTCGTTACGATTATTCCCAAACTGCCGCAGCCGCTCCCGCCCGAGAGCTATCGCGTTCCGATTCCTGTAACAGCCGTTGCCTTCAGTCCCGACGGAAGCCTTCTGGCAAGTTCTGGCTATCACGAGGTCATTCTGTGGAACGCGGCCGATGGCAAGCCGGTTCGCCGAATCTCGAACGTCGCCGAACGCACCTACGATATCGAATTCAACAAAGAGGGAACGCTGCTGGCAGTCGCCGCAGGAACTCCCGGTCAACAGGGCGAGGTGAAGCTCTTCAACCCGGCCGACGGCACGCTGATTCGCGATGTAATGACTACTTCCGACTCGGTTTTCGCGGTGGCCTTCAGCCCCGACGGCAAACGTCTGGCGGCATGCAGCGCCGACCGCACAATCCGAGTTTTCAATGTCGAAACCGGTGCACAGGAACTTTTGATTGAAGATCACGCCGACTGGGTTATGGATATTGCTTTTTCACCAGACGGCACCAAACTCGCATCTGCCAGCCGCGACAAGACGTCGAAACTGTTCGATGCCAAGACGGGCGATTCGCTGGTTACGTTTCCGACTCATAATGAAGTCGTATACGGCGTATCATTCTCGCCAGACGGCATGCAAGTGCTGACCTCAGGACGCGACAACCGGATTCGCGTCTGGAACCCCGCCAATGCCCAGCAGATCCGCGAGATCGGTGGCTTCGGCGGCGAAGTGTACCGCGTCGTGGTGACTGCCGATGGCCGGATTTTCAGTTGCAGCTCCGATAAACAGGCACG
>JAYTRB010000321.1:0-5206 GCA_043746425.1 Planctomycetia bacterium | reverse complement strand
TGACTTGACGCGGGTCGCGACTTGTTTTGAAAGCTTCTCTTTCCGCCATGACTGACGCTGTTTGCGCTGCTCGGTGAGTGCCGCCCGGAACGCCTTTCGGGCTCGGAGCTCTTCCTGATGACTGAGGATTGAGTCCTGTTCGCCATACATGGCCTGGAATTGCTGCATCTGTTGCATTTCATTTCCCCCCAGCATCATCAGCCCCAAGTTACCGCCGCCAGTTCCGCCCATGCCCCCCACCCCGGAAAAGCCACCGTTGCTACCAAATCCACCGTTGCCACCAAATCCCCCACTTACCCCATTGCCGCCGAAGGTGCCGGTGCTGCCCATTCCTGACATTCCGCCACTCCCACCGCATCCACCGCCACGTTGGGCGTATGCCGAGGATGTGGCAAACGCGATCCCCACGGCGACGAGAAATGCGATACCTCGGGGGCGGCTGATCCACGGACGCAAGATTCGTATCGGAATTCGATTGAACATCTGAGCCACTCCTTGTCAGGTTCTGAATTGATCGGTTTGGTCGTCAAGCGACGCGTTGCGCGTCGCCTAGCAAGAGAAACGAATTCCTATCTGATTTATCAACACACGGCCGCGACAATTTCGATTTTTCTGGAAAATCGCTTACCGAACGGATGGGAGATCGAAGTCCCCAGTCCCTCGGCCAGCTTGAGTTCGCCCTGAATGCCTTGAGCAGTTGGGCAACGGCGCCGCAAATAAAACGGCCATTGCATCTCAGGCAGCGCCCACTCTGCCACCCGCGAAAATCGCTCGACAACCCGCACCGCACGAAGCTTGCAAGCCGTTCACGACGGTGGTCGCGCGGCGAGGCGCCCAAACCATGCGCGCCAGTTCCGGCGCCAAAGTCCGGGACGGGTGCTGCAAACCGGCAGGCCGTGCAGGAAACGCAAAAGATCGGTGGCCAACGCCTGGGCCGTTGGATATCGTTCGCGGGGCTCGGCCGCCATTGCATTGAGGATGATGGTTTCAAGAGGCCCGGGAAGATTCGGAACAATTTCACGCAGCGGCGTCGGTCGCGACTTCAGGATGTGGTCGACGAGTTGCGATCGCTCGTTGGCTTCAAATGCCGGAGTTTGCGCGACAAGTTCGTACAGCGTCGCTCCCAGAGAATAGATGTCGCTTCGCGCGTCGCAGTGGCCAAGCAGCCGTTCGGGAGCCATATAGCGCAGCGTTCCGGTGGTGTGTTCGTCGTCGCGTGGTAGATCGCCATCGACGCGACGGCCGATTCCGAAGTCGGTCACAATCACGTGGCCCGTTTGCTCAAGCAACAAGTTGGCGGGTTTGACATCGTTATGGAGCACGCCCTTTTCATGAGCATGGCCCAGAGCCAGCGCCACCTGCACCCCGATGTTCGCGAACGCATCCCAGGCTTCGCGGCCCAGACGGCACAGCGGCTGTGGCGGACCTGGGGGCCGGGCTTCTCTTCGATCTTCTTGATCTTCGCGACCGCTGCGGCGTATTTCATCGACATACACGACATCGTTCGTCTCTCGTAATCGACGAATGATCCAGTCGAGGCTCACTCCCTCGATCAGTTGCATGACATAATAGCAGTAGCCCTCGTGCGTTCCGAACGCATACACCTGCACAATGTTGCGGTGTATTAAGCGCGCGATCGTCGTGGCCTCGCGGTGGAAACGCTCCTTCCATTGAGTCATATCAGCGGCAAATCGCCAGGGAAGCAGCTTGACCGCCACTCGCCTTCCCGAGCCCTCTTGAACCGCTTCGAAAACAATGCCCATTCCACCGCGTCCCAACTCGCGCACAAACTGATAATCTCCCACTCGGTGAACGGGGAACTCTTCGGGAACCGAACGCCGCAGACATTCAACCTCTTTGTTCGATTTCCAGCTTTCGAGCGTTTCGATCAAGGGGAGCAGTTCACGAATCTGATCGGCCCATTCGTGATAACGCGAGGCGAATTCCTCGACCGATGGATTCTCGCCGCGCCGCACGGCGTCAGCGAATCGGCTCACCAGCACTTCCAGTGGTTCTCGAGCCCGAAAATGCTCGGGGTCGGACGCAACAGGAAACCCGTCGATGTCAGCTCCAAATGACTCGGGTTCGTTTTTCATCATGCCCAGACGGCAAATAGGGGGGCTACGGATCCAGATCGATGGGTATCTTGCGAATCGGAGCCGCACGCCCGTGCAGGTCATTGGCCATGCCCGGGATAAGCTGCAGTATATCTTTCAATCGTGACAGTGCGCGAATGTAGCGGCCGCTGGCCGCCTGTTCAGACATGTTCAACACCCGCGCCGTCTCGGCGTTCGAGAGCTCCTCGAAATGCCGCAGCGCCAGTACCTCACGGTCAACCTCGTTCATGCCTTGCAAAATGGCGTCGAGCTGCCCGGCCAGTTCAGCTCGGTTGACGGCGCTGCTCGGAGAAGTCAGGTGGCCGCACAAGTGAAACGCCATTGAGGATGAGGTCGATTTCGAATTCCAGCTTCCGTCAACTGAAACGTCCCGCGCCGCATTTCGCTTTTCGGCACCGAGATGGCGGCGATGCAACGTGACGAGGGCCTGCTGGACGATCATCCGAAACCAGATGAAACTCGAATGAGACGCGTCCCTCAGAAAATAGTCTACCCGATCGACTGCCATCAGCCACGCATCCTGCAGCACGTCATCGGCGTCGATTCGACCGTGCAAGCGGGGGTGCAATCTGAAATTCACCATCCGCCACAAGCGCGGCCGATAAATTGAAAATAACTCTGCCAGAGCTTCGCGGTCGCCGCGGACAATCTGGTTGATTAACTCGCCAATTCGAGAAGCAAGATCTCTTTCGGTCGAGTCGCCGGATTCCGGATTCCCAGGAGGCGATTGCTTCATAGCGGTCCAGAACGAAGGAACGAAATGCTGGAACATGTATTATAGGTCGCCTGGCGCGCCGAAGCCACCAGACTGTTCTGGCAAGGCACGTATGTTTTCTGGCGCGGGAATCGGGGCCATTGCCTCTGTGGCCGGACGACGGCTATAATCAATTCGTCACGCGAAATCGTGATGAGTAGAAACGAGACGCGGGTCAGGATCTGTTCCAGCCATTCATCTCGTCCTGCCGCAGGTTCTGAAGTTGTGCTCTTCCCGTAAGCGCCGGCCTCGATTTTGTGGCTGTCTGCTCTCCGTCGGTTCGGGTTGGCGACAGTTTTCAACAGAAGCTGCCGCGTCAGCACAGGTCACGAGCTTTTTTCAGGAGGGCAGCGATGCCACAGGGCAAGATCAAGCGGCTGGTGTCAGATCGTGGTTTCGGGTTTGTCGAGGGTGAGCGGGACGACCTGTTCTTTCATCACTCAGAGGTTCAGGGCGTAGCCTTTGAAGAGCTTCGTGAAGGACAGACGGTCGAATACAGCATCGGTCAAGGGCGCAAGGGCCCCTGCGCCACGGGTATCCGCCTGGTCGATTAGTAGCAGGCCGCAGACTTTGCAGCTGCATCTCAACATAGCGAAACAGCAGCCCGGCTGCACTGCCGCAGCCGGGCCGCTTGCCATGCAAGTCCAAATCTTAAGCACTCGGAATTGCGGCAATTTGGATAGAGCGCTTTGGCAATCGAGCTCCGCTTTACATCGACGGTAAACGGGTGTCAATTGGTTGCAGACGACTCGAGTTCCGCGACGACCATCGCGTGCACCTCCAGTCGCGGGACGATTACAATTGTCCCCCGCGGCGTCTTCTGAATATCGAGATTCCGTCCTTCAGGCTCGAGATGAATTCGGCCGATACGGTATCCGGGCTCGAACGTGATCCGAATGTCATGGATGGGAACCACTTCTTCGCGAAGCGGTACATCGTCGTTTGGCAGCGCGTGATGCGCGGTAGTATTCAGATCATTGAAAAGATGCACGATCAACCGCTCGCGGCCCTCTTTGTGCTGCTTCACTTGCCGCATGACGGGCGAATGGACGCACATCGGCGCATCAACAATGACCGGCGCCGGGGCAGAGGCGGCCCACGTGATGGCCTGTTTCAGAGCCAGCCGTTGGTAGGGGTAGGCGTATAAATAATACGCCGAATCGAAGCCTGCCGCAAAATACACAACGCGGCCTTTGCCATATGATTGCATTACAACTCCCGGCATCGTCGCGGCATTGGCAACCGATTTGACCTGAATCGTTCCGATGACTTTGGCCGACTCACTATTCAATGAGACGCGAACCGCCGGCCCTTTGAATGTCACCGGGGTGTCGCCGACATACGTCTGCATCCGGCCTTCGTTGAGGAACGACGCGGCATCGATTTTGAAATCGAAGACGTTTTTACGCTTTTCCCAATAGTCGGGGCCAATCGCCTTCGCAAAGTTGATGTCAAGTTCTTCGTTTTTTCCGGCATTCGTCACGTCGGGAAGTCCCCGGTATTCAACGCCGAGCACTTTTCGCAGCGAGAAGTTTTCGCGCGGAGAACCGAATTCGTCGAAGAGCGACGTATCGAGGCTGGCGACCAACCCACCGCCCGAGCGCACGAATTGTTCAATGTCTGCAGCCTGCGTGTCGTCGAGGCAGGCCGTGTTGGGAAGCACCAGCACCTTGTATTGCGACAAATCTGCTGAATTGAGGTTCCAGTCGTTGATGACGGTCACAGGAAGATGCTCTTCGACAATCGCCCGAAAAGTCCCCAGCACTCCTGCCATATATCGCTCTTCAACGAGCCCCGCCGCGCGGCCATAAAAATTTCTCGTGTTATCGCTCATGACTACCGCGCCCCACGGTTCGGGAGATTTGTGCGTCAGCCAGGGCTTCCGGCGCTGGACTTCATCAAGACACTGGTAAAGCTCGGCTTGCAGGTTAGGCGGCTGGGCGACGGCAATGCTTGGCGCGGCGCCATACGTCAAGGCGAGCATCATACGCCGCAGAATCTCCTGGGGTGGAAAGCTGTCTTTGCCATAGGGATTTCCGTGACTGAGAATATAGGGCTCGCTGAAAGCGACGCGGTGGTTGGTGGTGGCCCAGATGTAGGCATTTGCAAACGCTGGAACGATCGTCGTACCGCGGTTGCTTTCGTCAAGCCAGAATTCCTGATCAGGCGCATCGAGAAGCAGGTTCATTCGCGCGGGCATGTTGCGGGGGATGCTCAGGAAGTGACCGAATCGTCCGGCGTTGGTCGTCCAGGTCACGAGTGCCACTTCTGGTTTGATCGCCTTGAGTCGCACCTGCATCCGCCATACGAGATCTTCCATCCGCCTGTCGGCCCA
>JAYTRB010000320.1:0-4376 GCA_043746425.1 Planctomycetia bacterium | reverse complement strand
GTCCATCACCGGCATGCGGAAATCCATCAGGATCAGATGGGGCTGCCATTGTTCAAACTCCTGAACGGCTTCTGCTCCGTTGGTCGCCAGTCGAATTTCGAAGCCGACCGGGCCCAGCAGTTGGGCCAGCAGTTGGCGGTTATCTTCAATGTCGTCGGCAATCAACACCCGGCACACCGCCTGCCCGGTTCGCAGATTCAGCACCTGGCGCGACTTGTCTTTCGCTTGAACCGCTTGCGCCTCTCCCTCTTTCAAGGGCAGTTGAATGACGAAGACGCTCCCTTTGCCAACCACGCTGTTGACCGTGATGGCGCCCCCCATGAGGCGCACAAATTCCCGGCTGATCGCCAGGCCCAGCCCCGTACCCGTCCCTGCCTGTTGTCCGGTCTGGGTCTGCTCGAAATGTCTGAAGAGCCGGTCTTGATCTTCCTGCGAGATGCCCGGGCCCGTGTCTTCAATCTCGACCCGCAGGAAAGGATCAGTCGATTTCTGGTGCTCGACGAGCACCCGCAAACCGATGCCGCCGTGCTCGGTAAATTTCACGGCATTGCCCAGGACGTTAATGAAGACCTGCCGCAGCTTGTTGATATCGGTCACGATGTATTGCGGTACATCGCCCATCATTTCCATCGAAAACGATAATTTTTTCTCATCGGTACGAACGCGGAACATCATCTCGAGGTCTTTGAGCAGCGTGGGCAGATCGAAGGTCGAGAGGTTCAGGGTCGTGCGCCCCGCTTCGATCTTCGACATCTCAAGAATGTCGTTGATCAAAGCCAGCAGATGCTCGCCGCTGCGGTTAATGGTTCCCAGAAACTGGAATTGGCGGGTCGTGAGATCCTGATCGCGAAGCATCAGTTGCGAGAACCCGAGAATGGCGTTCATGGGAGTGCGAATCTCATGCGACATGTTGGCCAGGAAGACGCTCTTGGCGCGGTTGGCCTGCTGCAACGACTGCTCGTAGCGTTTGCGTTCGGTGACGTCGCGCGCCGAGGCGAACACGCCCCGCAGCTTTCGGTCGCGGTCATGAAAGATGGTCGCGTTGTACGACACGACGGTTTCTTTACCGTCTCGGGCGCGCGCGGTGAGCTCGTAGTCAGTGACTTTGCCTTCGCCCAGCACCAGTTTGATGCCCGCCTCGGCACGCTCCGGATTGGTAAAGTAATCTTTGAACGGTGCGCCGATCAGTTCGTCGCGCGTGCAGCCCGTCAGCGCCTCCATCTGCTTGTTCACGTCGGTGATGATGCCCCGCGGATCAGTGGTCATCAGCGCATCAATGTTCGATTCAATCAGTGACCGCGTGTAAAACTGTTGATCGCGGACACGCTGATCAAGCAGCATGCGCTCGGCTTCGACCTGTTTCCGCGCGGTATTGTCGGTGCCGATCAGCAGATACCCGATGATTCCCCCTTGGGCGTCACGCAGCGCCGTAACCGACACAATCGCCGGAAAGCGGCTGCCATCCTTACGAATGTAGGTCAATTCATAGATGTCTTCAATTCCCCGCGAGGCCTTGAAAACCAGCGCTTCAAAGCCCGGCGTAATCGTGGTTCCCAGCTCAGCGCTCAAAGCTTTAGCACGCGTAATGACCTCCTGCGGATCAGAAATGTCTGCCGGGGTAATCTTGTTCATGACTTCAGCGGCCGCATAACCCAGCATGCGCTCGGCACCGACGTTGAAGATTTGAATGACACCCTTTTCATCGGTGGCGATGCTCGAGAAGTTGTCGCTGTTGAAAATCGCGCTTTGCAATGCGCCGGCTTTGAGCAGCTCTTCTTCGGCCCGTTTGCGGGCCGTCACGTCTTCCATCGCCAGCACCAGCAGTTCGCCGTGATGCCCGGCCTGCAGCTTGCGGGCATTGAGCAGCATCACGCGCCGCCCGATGACGGGAAACGTATGCTCCAGCTCAAAGTCATTGAAAACCGAACTTTTGGGAACAACATCCTCCAGCAGTGTTCGCAGGTCGGGTATATCCCACTGGCCATTCCCCAGCTCGTAAATGAGGCGCGTCTCGGTTTCTTCGGAAGAAACCTGGAACGTCTGGTAGAACGCGCGATTGGCAGATCGCACGCGCAACGTGGCATCGAGAATCAGCAGCGGCTCGCGCACCGTGTCGACAATGTTCTGGGCGTAGGTTTCGATGGCCTTCAAATCGGCCTCAGAGCGCCGCCGCTCAGTGACGTCTTCCATCGCCAGCACCAGCAGTTCGCCATGATGCCCGGCCTGCAGCTTGCGGGCATTGAGCAGCATCACGCGCCGCCCGATGACGGGAAACGTGTGCTCCAGCTCAAAGTCATTGAAGACCGAACTCTTGGGAACAACATCCTCCAGCAGTGTTCGCAGGTCGGGAATATCCCACTGGCCATTCCCCAGCTCGTAAATAAGGCGCGTCTCGGTTTCTTCCGAAGAAACCTGGAACGTCTGGTAGAACGCCCGATTGGCAGATCGCACGCGCAACGTGGCATCAAGAATCAACAGTGGTTCGCGCACCGTGTCGACGATGTTCTGGGCAAAGTTCTGAATATCCTCAACGAGTGGTTCCCGTTTCATCAGCGGCCACCTTCTCTTCGTTTTTCCAGCAGGCTCGCCCCGGCCCGCAGCAGCCGCGACGTCTTGCGGCACGAGGAAGGTGTCGTCTTGACCCCAAAAAGGCGGGTGTCTCAGATCATCAAAGCCGCGTATCAAATCCGAAATACGTGGACAAAACAACGCCCACGACAACATTTCGACTGCCCGTACCAGGCCACGCGATGAGCATTCAGATCGCAAGCAGAATGCATTGTGTCATTGTACGCTGGCGGCCCAGAAGATGGGAGCGAAATCTTCCCTCCGCCCCCCGATCGGCGCCGCTCACTGCCCAGTGCCGCCCATCGCGTTCACTCGAATGCTTCACACTGCAAACACGATTGACCGGCAACCATCGAGAAAAATCAGACGCAGGCCATCATACTCTAAACACTCTGTCATTGAGTAGCCCGAGGAACCCCGCCTGCCCTCGCGGTCTGCATCGTGTGGCCGCCCCCAGCGCCCACTCCCACGCTCGCCGGTCGTCGAGCCAAATCGGCGAGCGATGTCCCCAAGCGAGACCGCCGAGGAAGAACCGCGTCCACCCCGGTACGCTCTTTCGGCCAAAATTGAGGCGCGTCTCGAGCACCCTCTCATCCCCAAATATGCGGCCATCTTCTTGACTGCATATGCGCCTCTCAATGCTCGTAGTCCAAAGAAGACGCAAACCACGCAAAGATCTACGAATCAATTCGCCAGGGCCCCACACCGGAGCGCCGCCTGAGGATCCGAAATCGCAGAAACGACATTCTCAAGCAGAGGCCGTGTGTGTTAGTCCGTCGTCCCCAAATCCTGAAGTCGGCGACTCCCATCGCACCCTTGTAAAATCCACCGCCGCCGGAATCACCCCACTTCAGGCAAGCTGCGACACCTTCCCAACGGAATTCGTAGCGAGTCTCTGCAAAAACGGCGCGAGCACTTTCTGGCCGAGAAGAACTGCTGCTCGAAGGCCCACGAGGCGCTCAACTACGCGCCCGAATACAACGGCTCAATGACCTGGCCATTGGCCAGTTGCAATGGTCGGCCGAGTTTATCGCGAAACTCGGTCGTGGGGGCCATTCCCAGCGCGGCGAAAACCGTCGTGCCGATATCTTCGGGAGTGTACGAACGGGTAATCGGAAACGCCCCGATGTCGTCTGAACGGCCGATCGCCTGGCCCCCTTGCACGCCGGCCCCCGCGAACACCGCCGTATAAACCTGCGGCCAATGGTCGCGCCCGGGAATCTTGGCTCCGGCTGTGAGCGAGATTTTCGGCGTGCGGCCGAATTCCCCCACCATCACGATCAGTGTTTCGTCGAGCATTCCTGTCGCAGCCAGGTCGTCGAGCAGGGCAGAGAACCCCCGATCGAGGGGGGGCAGCAGATTGTCTTTCAACCGCACGAAGTTGTTGTCGTGCGTATCCCACGTCTGCACGATCCCCATGTTGGCCTGCACGATCGGCACACCGACCTCAACCAGACGCCGCGCCAACAGCAGCGACTGGCCGAACAGGTGCCGGCCATATCGGTCGCGGACGGCAGCCGGTTCGCGCTCCATGTCGAAGGCCCGCGTCACCTTCCCCGAGGTCAATAAATTGACGGCCGCCGAATGCTGATCATGATACGCCTGCTCAGACGTTGCACCTTCCAGCCGGGCACGCTGTTGATTGACTTCGCGCAGCAGCGACTCGCGGCTGGTTAAGCGGTCAATCGTCACGCCGGCCGGCAGTGTCAGGCTGTCGTCGCGGAATGACGCGAGATTCGGGTCGTTCGTGATCTGCCACGGGTCATTCGTGGCGCCCAGAAAGCCGCCGTGCTGTCCTGGCCATGTCA
>JAYTRB010000319.1:0-14552 GCA_043746425.1 Planctomycetia bacterium | reverse complement strand
CAAATTCAGCTTCATCCAGAAGGCCCGAACAGGTGCAACTCAAGAATACGCCACCGTCGGCGACCAGTTGCACCGCCAGCCGATTCAGGTCGAGGTGCGTTTTCGTACCTTCTTCGATCTCGCGGCGATTGCGGATCAATTTGGGCGGATCGAGAATGACGACGTCGAAAGTCCGTCCGTTTGCGATCATATCACGCATGTAGCCGAATGCGTCGGCATGCACAAAGTTGATTTTCTGCTGATTCAATCGCGCATTGTCGCGGCCCAGAGCGATCGCCTTTTCGTCGAGATCGACAGCGGTTACCTCGGCAGCGTTTCCCAGCCGGCTGGCCTGAATCGAAAATCCGCCGGTGTAGCAGCACAGGTCGAGCACCGTTCGTCCCGAACAGAATTCTGCCAATTGGCGCCGGTTGTCGCGCTGATCGCAGAAGAATCCCGTTTTGTGTCCTTCTTCAAAGCGTACCCGAAACTTCGTTCCGAATTCTGTGATGACGACCTCTTCGGGAAGTGCCGACGAACGGACTGGCTCGGCGAGAAATCCTTCCTGGCCGTGCGTCTGCGCCGGTGTCTGCACGAGCGAATGCTGCGTTCCTAAGATCGCACTCAAACGTTCTAACAGTGCCTGCGATCGCTGGTACATCGCCAGACTGTAGACTTCGGCAGACAGAACATCGCCGTACCGGTCGACGACGAACCCCGAGAGCCCATCGGCTTCAGCGTGTACGACGCGGCAGGCGTCGGTGGTGGCGTCGAGTCGCAGCACATCGCGCCGCAACTCGACTGCGCGGCAAAGGCGATTCTCCCAGAACTTCGGTCCGGGAGGCGTGCTGTCGAAATTCAGCATCCGGACGGCTATTTCGGCCCGCGGGTTGTACAGGCCGTGCCCGAGCAGATCGCCCTGCGGGGTATGGACGGCGACCAGATCGCCTGGCCTGGCCGCCGCATCGACGTGGCCGATTAACTTGCGGAACAGATGCGGGTGGATTCGGACCGATCGAAGATGAACCGCGGGAAGCGGCCCCGCGGTGGGCAAATCGAGCGACCGTTGCTGCAAAAGGGTGGCGGGTGTGTGCCCGTTGTTTGTTGGCCCCGGCTGACTGGAAACAGGCGAGCGCCGTCGATTCGGGTGTGGCATGGACTGATCGTAGAAGTGATCTCGCCGGAATGCAAATCGAACAGGCGGCCGAATAGCCAAAGCCGATCGACAAGCTCTGATTCGCCCTGAGCTGGCCCCCGGTCCGACGGTGCTGCTTGTTCCCAAAGGCTGCCGCGTGACTTCCGTACCCGTTACGCAAGATTTCGACCAGGATAGGCTCCGATCGGCACACGATTCAGTAGTCACCACGGCGTTCGTGGAGGCTCGAATCCTGTCGGGGCACCTTCGCCTCGAACTTTTCTGGATCGACTTTTTGTGTCCTCACCATCCTCAAGTCCCATCCTTTCCGGAATTCGGTTTTCTATACTCGACCGCCGGTGCAGTTGCCGCGGCGACTATCGTGAAAAAACAAGCGCGGGTTGAAGTCCCGCGCTTGCTCAAATTCAAATTCCGACGCATTGGTTTGTGACTAGAAGTCGCCGACAATGTCGCGATAGTTCATCGAGAGCAGTGCAGCCAATGTCGTAGCCGAGATGTTCTCGCTCACGAACCGAACCGAACCGTCTCCCATGAGAGTATTCGTGCCACCGTTGTGGAACGAGTAGATTTCGGAATCGCTCAGACAATTGATGGTGCAAAGTTCTGTGGGCAGGCCAAATTGGCTTCCGGTTCTGGGATCGGCCCCATCGACAAAACCAGCGATCTCGGTGTCTGCCCAACCCCATCCGTCGGTCGTAATGGCTTGGTCCACCCCACCGTCATTGGGATTAGGAAAGGTCAATTGCCTGCCGACATAAAGACTTGGGCGGCCCGCGTCTTCGGTAAAACCGATCGTATTCGACAGGCCATCGGAGACATTGGCAACACGAACGACTTTAAGATTTCGTCCGTTGTGCCAATAAATACCGGGAATGCAGCCGTACTGTGAAACAGTAGCCACCAACGCGGGAGGAAAAGTCGTGCCGTCTCCGTATAACGATGTACTCGCTACGCCCTGCCACGGGCACCAGCCATTCGTGCCGTTGCCGTGACTGAAGCCGCCCATCGGTAAATAGTCGCAATAGCCATAAATTGGCGTTCCAACGACACTATAGGGAGGCGAGCTGAGGCCCCGGTTGGCAAATCCAACCGCATCCGGCGACACTCGGTCCGGAGTGCTTGGACAAACGTACGTCGGGAGCTGTGTCATCACGAGCGATTGATTGTTGGCACTGCACCAGGGCGAACCAAAATCGAACAGGTCGTACATTGGTTGCTGGTCGATGTACGGCAGGATTGAGATCAGGGGGCCTACATTCTTCGATTTGAGACCCTGATACGTGCCATAGACCGTCCGCATGGGGAAACAGGAATTTGAACTTTCATAATTGAATATCGCAAGACCCATTTGCTTCATATTATTCTTGCACTGCGTGCGACGAGCCGCTTCGCGTGCCTGCTGAACTGCGGGCAGCAACAGCGAAACCAACACCGCGATGATCGCAATCACGACTAACAATTCGATCAGGGTGAATCCTCGCGCCTTAGACTTCTCATTTCTGGCTAACATCAATACCCTCCTTAATTAAAATGGTAACCGCTTAAATACAACTGTCCGCAGGATCGGCACTGCATCGATATTTTCTTACATCAGCAGCCTACGGATTCAGTTCAAATGGGGCTAATTCCGTAACATTTGGGTCAATCTCGATCTTCAGTCCCGACTGTCTGGGGTCTTGGAATTTCTTGGGAAGCAACTCTTCGCCATAATCTGGGTCGTTTCTGTCGCGAGGGCTCTTGGGGATTCGCCACGAAATACTGACTTCGTACTTAACGATGTCCTCAGCCGCCTCTGGCACGGGAACATACATCATGAACTCGCCGTTTTCGTCAGCTTTCGCCAGGACGGGAGGCTCTTGGAGATCTTCGCTGGCGGGACGAAACGTCAGTCTCGCGTATGCGGCTGGCTTACCGTTGACGATCACGCTGCCGGTGACTGGAAAAGATGTCGCATTCGACTCCGACGAGCAGCCTGAATTCGACATCGCGAGGAGCGATAATGTCAGAGCCAACAGAAACCGAAATGGGTCGCGCATGAGTTCACCCTGAGTCGGACCAAAAGAATCATCGGGGCCATGAAGCAAATAAATAGCAATGGATTGTTATTGCCTTATGAAGGGGGTGTAAATATTTGGTCACTCACGAGAAATCAATTCATCCGACACGTGCGCGCTTAGCTTCATGAACGGCCATGAATTTGAGGAGGAAGAACGCCAGATCGCAGGAGCCGCGGGCTTGTCGTTTCATGGTCTTGATTTTTTCGTTGGCTCGCGACTTGAGCCCAAGCGTCGCATCGAGCCTTGCCTGCCTGTCGTTCAACCATCGCGCCCCATGCCCGGGTGACTGCCGATTATCGGCGCTTGGCCAAACATGTTTTAGCAAGCGCGCTTTCCGGCGACGTAGGGTCGCGAGGGGCTAACGCCCGCTGTCGCTTCAGCCGGGCCAATCAATTATGATGCGTGATGATGACGGGTCGCACTGGGTTGCGGCGGACTGCAATTTCGGTAATTCGCACGGTCGGGCAATTCGCATGGCCGAAGTCTGGATTGGCTGGATTGCGGTCCAATCGTCGAATCAATCATTATGCCTTGCGTGGAAAATAATGCCGGAATCGCCTTCATTTGTATTTGTTACCTGCCAGATCGGCGCCGAGCCGGCGCTCAAACATGAATTGGCGACTGAGTTTCCGGCTCTGCGGTTTGCGTTTTCGCGTCCCGGTTTTCTGACGTTCAAGTTGTCGCCAGGGGTCAAGTTGCGATATGACTTTGCATCAAAGCTGGTTTTCGCCCGCGCGGCAGGATTTTGCCTCGGTAAGGTTTCGGCGGGCGCCACGCCGAACGAGCGCGCCGACGCGGTGTGGAAACTCTTCGAAGATTCTCCCGTGACACAGCTTCACGTCTGGCCCCGCGACCGTTATACGCCAGGGTATCGCGATTACGAGCCGGGAATGACGTCAGAAGCCGCCGAAATCGAAGCACTGATTCGACAGCGAAAACCTGAAAGCGGCTTACCCTCAAGTGACGAATTCATTGCCGATGTCATCATTGTCGACGATGACGAGTGGTGGGTGGGTTACCACCGGGGGCATTCGCTCGTCTCGACCTGGCCGGGTGGTTTTTTTCAACCAACACTTCCTACCGGAATCGTCTCGCGAGCGTATTTGAAAATGCAAGAAGCGGTACTCTGGTCTGGGTTTCGACTCAAGGCTGGCGAACGCTGTGTGGAAATCGGTGCGGCTCCCGGCGGAGCTTCGCAATTGCTGCTGGCACAGGGGCTCGACGTCGTGGGGATTGATCCGGCGATGATCGATACGATCGTAACCGCCAATCCGCGTTTCCGGCAAATCCGCATGCGGTCGAAGGAGGTGCCCCGGCGGGAATTTATCGGAGTCGATTGGTTGACGTGCGACATCAATTTGCCGCCGAATTACGCCCTCGACGCGGTGAAGGCGATTGTCATCCATCCCGGTGTGAAGTTTCAGGGGATGCTGCTGACACTCAAGCTTGTCGAATGGTCGCTGGCCGGGGAGATTCCGAAGTACCTGGAGCGAATTCGTTCGTGGGGGTTCCGCAATCTCCGGGCGCGGCAATTGCATAACAACCGGCAGGAAATCTGTGTGGCCGCATCGGGGTTTCGGAGCACCCCTGAAAAGAAGCTGCTTCCTGAAAAGACAACGGTCGATTAGCGTACAGTTGCAAAGGGCGACGGGTTCATTCAGCACCGCCTCGCGCGCCGTCTGGCAGATGGGTCTGGTCGAACTATTGGCGGGTGCGAGCGAAGCACGCTATGGTTTCGGTCGCGATTAAAAGTCACATTTCGTACAATCCTGGAATCATGGCGGCTGACTTTACCGATGCTGAATTGCTGGCATATCTCGACGAGGGCCTTGCCGTCGAACGGATGACTGCGGTCGAGAACGCGCTGCGGACCTCGGCGGAACTGCGAAACCGCAGTGCCGTGCTGCGCCAAAAGCGCGACGCACAAGGTCATTCGGTGGGCGAAATCTGGCGGCGGGGACGCTTGAGCTGCCCCACCCGCCATCAATGGGGCTCGTTTCTGCTGGGGGCCCTTCCCGCCGAACTGGCACAGTATGCCCGATTTCATCTGGAAACGGTCGGCTGCCGGTACTGCGCGGCCAACCTCGACGACCTGCGCCAATCAGAGTTGCAATCGCAAGCGTCGAGCGAAACAACACAGCGCCGCCAGAAATACTTTCAATCGTCAGCGGGATACGTGCGGAAGTTCGACCACAATCGTTAATCGAACTGTGCCAGCACGCCCCAGATTTCAAACAGATGCGAAATCACGAAATCGGCCTCGTGCGCGTATTCGGGCGTGTCGGCCGGCGCGTAGAGCACGGTCGTAACTCCTGCCCGACGACCCGTGAGCAGGTCGAATTTAAAATCGCCGACAAAAATTACGTCAGCGACAGCGAGATTCCATTCGCGGCAAATCATCAAGAGACCGGCCGGATCGGGTTTGGGGGGTGCGTCTTCGCGAGTCACCACCAGCGCGAACGGCAGTTGCAACCGGGAGAGTGCAAGATCGGTCAAAGCGCGCGAATTGCGCGTCAGAATGGCCTGTCGAATCTTCCGCTGAGCAAGCTCGTCGACCAATTCGCGGGCACCGGGCATCAATGTTGCGGACATCGCTCCCCGATGTTCGTGTTCGTGAAGGATTTCGCGGCAGCGCTGTTTTCGGTTTCCTTCGGGGAGCGCTTCGAGCGTTTCCAGAATCAGTTGCCCGGGCGCGAACTGCATGTCGCGCCGCATCTGGTCGAAGTCAAGACGCGAGTCGATGAGCGTGCCGTCGAGGTCGAAGATTACTCCGCGAACGCTCATCGGGCTACTTTGCCGAGATTGCCTGGGCCAGCGGACGGAGAACCTGATCGACGATGCAACGATTCATGAGCCGCTCGTTGTGCTCGCGGAGCGTGCCCAGCGTCTGCTCGAATGTCACTCCGGGAGTGAGGCTGCCGTACTGCCGTACGGTGAAGTACACACTGATCTGCTCTTCGGGATAATCTCCGCGGCGGACATGATAGGCGTTGGTGCGGGTTTCGACCATCAGCCGCGCCTGCATCCGGCAGGCATCGTCGAGTGCAATCGTAATGGAAGGCTCAAGGTTAATTACCTGCGCATCAGGAATTTCGACGAGGCCTTCAAATGCCGCGCACGTCCCGAGCGCCTCGGCGACCAGGGCGTCGTGATTTCCGCGGTAGGAAAAATCGAACCCCATCATGCAATCGAGCGCCTCGCAGTCAAGCGGGCTGACGGACAACATATACGGGACAAGCTCAAGGACGAGCTTGTGCTGCTCCATCGCGGTCTCAATCGAGGGCGGATTGACGTATCCGCTGCAAACTCGCCGCGGTTCGATGCTGATCCATCGGTAGTGCCCCTGCTCTTTGTCTTCTTCGAGTACGAAATCTCCCGACTCGCGGGTATAAAAGTTCCGCATCGAGGGATAGTTTTTCTGCACGCGTTCAAAAAAACCGAGAATGGTCTCCCGTGCGGCGGGAAGGGCCATTTCGGTGTTGAGATTCATGTTGCAGTAGAAATCGTCCGCCAGAGTCGAATAGTCAGCCATAAAATGTGCCCCGGTTGGCGGGCGTGCTTGCAAACGAGACAAAAATTCGCCACGTTGATGGCGTTCGAACGGGCACGCTCCGGGAGATATGTTTTAACATCTCAAAACGAGTTGTGACCTTATTGCATCACATCTCTATTGTAAAGGGGTCGCGAAGTGGGTCAAAGTGCAAGTCGTGCGATTCGGCGACAGCCGCAAGAGAAGAGTCATCCGCGTTTGTCGATTTTTCCGACGAATCTTGGCTGGTTCGGTTTTTTAGGACACGAGGTCGGGTTGCTCTCGGTTCTGATTGGACACGCCACAGCCGACGAGGTTCGCCAGCAGGCCATCCAGCGACTGGTTGACGCCAAAGTCGACCCAGAGTTCATCGAACACGATTGGAAGCCCGAACTGCGCCACAGGCTCGAGCGCTACAGTCTCGGCCAGCGGGTCGAATTTGAAGACGTTTCTCTCGTTCTTCCAGAGGGAACCGAATTTCAGCAGCGGGTGCTGAAAGCGACACGGCGGATCGGATACGGCAAGACGATCAGCTATGGGCGTCTGGCAGACAAGGCCGGCTACCCCCGTGCCGCACGGGCCGTTGGCTCAGTCATGGCGCAGAACCGCTTCCCCATTATCCTCCCCTGCCATCGCGTCGTCGCTGCGGGTGATCAACCCGGAGGGTACTCCGCACCGCAGGGGGTTAGTTTGAAAGTCCGGCTGCTGGCCCTGGAGTCGGCGAACGAGCGTCCATTGACCCTCCCGCGCAAGAATGCGAAAATCGCGAGCAGCAGATAGCAATCATGAGTTGTTTTCCCTTTGATGCCACGCATCGCCCGTCGGCACGACGTGCCCATTTTTGTGAGGCCGGCGTTCGAGTCGCTGCCTCGCGGCGCCGTTGACGTCTTGCAGCAGATCGCGCGATGCGTCAAGGGGTTGAGTGAGGCTCGACCAGAATTCCCGAGCTGAGATGTCGTCATGAGTAAAAAAATCGACTTTCAACGGAGTGTCGCCGATCACGACTTCAGGCTGACGCGCGATGAGTTTAGCGCGGTTGCCGGCGATGAAGCCTGCGGCGATGAGAGCATCAAAGGCAAGCTGGTTGTCGGGGCGCCCCGAGGCCCCGATCACCCGCGGCCAAACAAACTGCATCCGCGACTTTCTGAGCGCGGATGCGCTTGAACGATCAGAGTTTTTAAAAGGCGAATTTTTAGAAGCCGGGATGAGCACGACACCAGAAAACGATCGGAGTGCCGACAACCAGGCGACGGCACCTCTGCGCTTTCGCGGAGGATTCGTCGAATCGCATTTGGGTTCTGCCAAGTCGTCTGTCTGCCCTGTGCTTCCAGGGCTCAAGGTTCCGTTGAAGAGAATGATTTGACAGGGCTGCTGTCTATTCAAGATGCTCCGTATGGCTTTGCCGCTGAGCGGAATCCTCAAGCTTATTACTCCTGTCAAAGATTTCCTGCCCGTGTCACTTTTTAAAATCTGTGGCGGCGCCGTTTACGATCCTAAGAATGGCATCGCCGGCGAAGTTCGCGATCTGTGGATCGAAGGCGGCCGCATCGTTGCGCCGCCGACAGACCCCGAGCGCCGGGCCGACCGCGTCTTCAACGCCGAGGGGCTGGTCGTCATGCCCGGCGGCGTCGATATGCACTGCCATATCGCAGGGCCGAAGGTCAACACGGCCCGCAAGATGATGCCCGAAACCAAGCGCCTGGCAGAAAAAGTGGTCCGCACGCCGCTTACCCGCTCGGGTACCATGGGGAGCGTCCCCAGCACGTTCGCCACCGGCTATAAATACGCTGGAATGGGGTACACGACAGCATTCGACGCGGCGATTCCTCCACTGGCGGCACGGCACGTTCACGAAGAATTCAGCGATACGCCCATCATTGACAAGGGCTTCTTCGTCCTGGTGGGAAACAACCATTACGTTCTTCGGCAACTTGCCGCGAAGAACCCCGAGCGGCTGCAACATTTCATCGGCTGGCTTCTCAACGCCGCCAAAGGGTACGCGGCGAAAATCGTCAACCCCGGCGGCGTCGAAATCTGGAAATCGGGGGGCGGCGACGCGGCTGGGCTCGATGCGATGGTCAACCACTTCAATGTCACCCCCCGGCAGATCATTACCGGAGTCGCGAAAGCGGTCATGGATCTGGGGCTTCCCCACCCGGTGCATCTTCACTGCAATAACCTCGGTCTTCCCGGCAATTGGCAGACGACATTGGCGACCATGGAAGCCCTCTCGGGGTTGCGTGCGCATCTCACGCACATTCAATTCCACAGTTACGGCGGCGATCCCGACGACCAGAGCACATTCTGCTCTGAAGTTCCCAAACTCGCGGCATACTTCAACAAGAACGCAAACCTGTCGATCGACGTGGGCCAGGTGCTGTTCGGCGAAACGGCGTCGATGACTGGCGATGGCCCGCTGGGCTACTTTTTGCACAAGGTCTATGGGCGAAAATGGTTCTCTTCTGACACCGAAATGGAAGCCGGCTGCGGGATCGTTCCCATCACCTATAAGGACAAGAGCCGCGTCCATGCCCTGCAATGGGCCGTCGGCCTGGAATGGTATCTTCTCGTCGACGACCCCTGGCGGGTGGCAATGAGCACCGACCATCCCAATGGCGGGTCATTTCTGGCGTATCCCGAGATCATTGCCCTGCTGATGGACCGTACCCGCCGCGAAGAGGTGCTCAAACGGCTCCATCCACAAGTCCGCGAAAGTTGCGTTCTGGCAGACCTTACCCGCGAATACACGCTTAACGAAATTGCCATCATCACCCGCGCCGCTCCCGCCCGCATGCTCGGCCTGGCGAACAAAGGCCATCTGGGAGCAGGAGCCGATGCCGACGTGACGATTTACACGCCAAATGCCGATTATCAAAAGATGTTTGAACTGCCCCGCGTCGTCATTCATCAGGGACGAATCGTCGTCGAACAAGGAGAGATCCGCGAGACCTTCAACGGAAAACTGCTGCACGTCGAACCGGCCTACGATGAGGCCGCTGTCGACGACATTCAAAAATGGTTTGAGCAATTTTATTCGATCCAGTTCGCGAATTATTCCGTCGACGAAAGTTATCTCCACGATCACGAAGTCGTCGGGCTGCGTTGAAGTTGTATTTCTGGGGGCGAATTGGGGCGCCTCGGCGTCTTCAGTAAGTGTTCAACTGTAAGAATTCCACTTTGGGAAATGGTCATCGAAGTTCAGGTCTGTTTGTATCCGATAATTGAACAAGCCACATCCAACACATCGCGCGGGGGCGCGGGACGCGAAGCCGGCATGGTTTTTCGGCTGAATAGCCGTCGCGACCGGCGTGTCATTTACCATTCCTTCGTCTTCGGGAAGTAATTCTGGTCGCCTGTGAATGACCAGTTCGAAAACTTTAACCCCGGGCGTCAGTCGTCTGGTGATCGAGCAAGGTGGTAAAGCAAGGCATGTTGCCTGGATGAGATTCCTGACAGGCCCCCTCCCGCTTTGCAAAAAGATGGTGGCCCCGAAGCGCATGGTTCGGAAGCGATGGAACGACGATCTTTGACAGTCTGTTGAAAATGAAGGTATCGAACTCTTATTGCGTCGCGCACGATCTTGATCCGGATGTCATCATGAAGCGGCTCGTTTGAAGAATGCACGTTGACGATTTCTCGCTATTTCTCTGTTCAAAACCCACAATCTTAAATCCCTCTTCACGAGTCTGCTCTCATGCCTCCTCCCCGCATCAACTGGATTGACGAACAGCACGCATCAGGCGAACTTGCTGAAATTTACGGCAAGTGGTTCGAGCGCAATCCCGGACGAACTGAGATTCCTGGAATTCTCAAGTCGTTCAGCCAGCGCCCCGATTTTCTTCGCAGTGTCATGGAGTTTTCGAACCGCGTTCATTTTTCAGACGGGCACCTCACGCGGCGGGTCAAAGAGATGATCGCCACGTACGTCTCGGCCCTCAACCAATGCCTCTACTGAATTGGATCGCATGCAATGTTCCTGCAGTTGCAGGGCCAAGACCAGGAGACAGTGGCCGCAATTCGCCGGGCCGATCTCGATCACTCCTCGATCGCCCCCGAAGAGCGAATCCTGCTGAGGCTGGTCGAGCTGCTGACGCAGCATGCCTACCGGTGTCGGGACGAAGACATTGAAAAGGTTCGAAAAGCCGGCTGGAGTGATGCGCAGATTGCCGAGGCGGTGTACATTACCGCCATGTTCGCGTTTTTCAATCGCGTCGCCGACGCATTTGGACTTGAGGACCCGCACTATGAGTTATTGGCCCAGCCACCGCTCCCGAATCCTCAGGCAGGCGACGAGCGCGCGTCGGGGGCATAAAACGTCTGGTAAAACACGGGCATTGTCGACAGGGCGACGCGCGGGCTTGGGAGGTCGATTGACGATCGGTGCATCATGGAGGCTGGCGCGGCCTTGCCCGCCTGTAAGCAAAGCCGTCGCTGTCATGGTTGTCGGCTGACCATGCCTCTGGTTACGATAATGTTCGGAATTTAGAATCCCCGCAAACCAAAGCAGACCACATTTCAAACGGCGCACCTGACCGAGCCATGCTCAACCAGCCTAATCCGCGACACGCTGTTTACGCCGGCAGTTTCGACCCCGTCTCTCTCGGGCACAGAGACATCATCGAACGGGGCGCAAGACGGTTTGACCGCTTGACTGTGGGAATTGGCATTAATCCTGAAAAGTCTCCACTTTTCACGCCGCAAGAGCGGCTCGACTTGTTGCGACAGGTGCTGAGTCCCCTGCCCAACGTCGACGTGGCCTGCTTTGAAGGACTGGCGGTCGACTTTGTGCGCCGACTGGGCGCAGCCGTCATGCTGCGGGGTTTGCGAACGCTGACAGACATCGAATCGGAATTCACGATGACCTTAGCCAACCGGGCCTTGGCGCCGGAAATCGAGACCGTGTTTCTGATGGCCAGCGAGAAGTATACGCATATCTCCAGTTCGCTCATTAAGCAGGTGGCCATGTTCGCGACCGATACGGCCAACGGACACGAACCGCTCGAAGCGTTCGTTCCGCGGGACGTCATCGGGCCGGTACGCGCCAAGTTTCAGAACGTGAAGAACGTTTGCCAGGAAATTGAGTCCGACCGCTAAAACGCCGGTATGCGCCCTGTTTCATGCGTTGAACCGTGCACATATCATCTGTCCCTTCCCAAAGGCCGTGGCCAGCAGGTTGCCTGCGGCGAAGCCGAATTCGGGATTGCTCTTTGAAACCTGAAATTGAAAGACGGACGTAAGTACACCAGTGCGGCGCTGACGTATCGGCAAACGGAAGGGCTCGCTGACTGAAAATACCCCGTCCCCTGCCCCTTGCGAACAACGAGCGAAGGCGGTACGACAATGTCTATGTGCTCGCTTGATTTGGCGACACTCACGGCGTCTGAGGGCTTTCGCCCCCGGCTCGCCTGACGGAAACCCCAAGACCCCTTGCTGAGAGACTTCACCATGGCGCTGACACCTTCCACCATGTTGCCGCTGGGGACGAGCGCCCCGGCGTTTTCGCTGCCCGACACCACCGGCAAGAGCGTATCTGTCGCCGATTTTCAGAATGCACCTGCGTTTCTTGTGATGTTCATCTGCAACCACTGTCCCTACGTCAAGCACGTCCGCTCGGGACTGGCGCAACTCGTCAAAGAGTACCAGGCGAAGGGCCTTGCCGCGGTTGCCATCAGTTCGAACGACGTGAAGAACCACCCCGAAGACAGCCCAGCCAAAATGGCGATCGAGGTACAGGAAGCAGGCTATACGTTTCCGTATCTGTATGACGAATCGCAGTCGGCCGCCCAGGCTTATCAGGCGGCCTGCACTCCGGACTTCTTTCTGTTCGATCGCGAGAAGCGGCTGGTTTACCGGGGCCAGATGGATGACAGCCGGCCCGGAAATGGAATCCCCGTCACCGGCAAAGACATGCGCGCTGCGTTAGACGCCGTCTTAGCCGGCAAGCCGGTTATCGCCGAGCAGAAAGCGAGCATCGGCTGCAACATCAAGTGGAAGTCGGGCAACGAACCAAAGCACTCCGCTCATTGAGTGCAAAGTATCGGAGCGCGCGGCCGGCGTCAGCCGGCTTGTTTTCGCGGGAGACAGGCTGCCCACGAGAAACTGACTGTCCTTTTCGCACAGTTGAGCAGGGTCAGCTTGCTGGCCAAAGGCTTTCGATGCGCGACAACCACAGATCGCACAGGCGGGGCAGAGGTGCCCTAATTCTGGTCGCCCGGCTGCGGCGATGAGAGTCTCAGCCTCAGGTATGCGGCGCGGGCGGCGTTGCGATCGGCCGAGTCGAGGTTTGTTTTTCGCAATTTCTGCAAATGCGCGGGCTGCGTGTGGATGAAAAGCTCGTTGACTGTCGGAATCGGCAGGTCGTCGATCAAACCCAGATTGACCCCCATACGCACGCTCGACAGCAGGTGCATTGTCTCTTCAGAACTGATCGACTGCGCCGATTTGAGCGTGCCGTATGCGCGCGACACTTTGTCGTGCAGCGCCTGTCGGCTCTCTTTTATAAGCTCCTGACGAACCTTTCGCTCGTAGGCAATGATGTTCGGCACAACTTCCTTGAGCTTCTTCAGAAGCTGCTCTTCGCTGTTGCCCAGCGTGATCTGGTTCGAGATCTGGTAAAAATCGCCCATCGCCTGGCTGCCCTCGCCATACAGGCCTCGCACGGCAAGGCTGATCTTCTGAAGTGCCTGGAAGACTTTCTGAATCTCCTTAGTCAAAACGAGTGCCGGCAAATGCATCAGTACGCTGACGCGAATCCCAGTGCCGACATTCGTCGGGCAGGCGGTGAGGTATCCTAACTCTTCGTTGAAGGCATACGTGACCCGTTCTTCGAGCAGATCATCGATGCGGCTGATTTCACGCCAGCATGAGTCGAGTTCGAATCCACAGTGCAGAACCTGGATGCGGAGATGATCTTCTTCGTTGACCATCAGGCTGACGTTCTCTTGCCGTGTGAAGCAAACGCCGCGCGAACCATGACTTTCAGCCAGTTCACGGCTGATGAGCTGTCGCTCGACAAGAAACTGCCGGTCGATTCCCTCAAGTTCGTCGATGTCAAAATAGGTGAGCTGTCCGCCGAGCGCCAGATCGACGACGTTTTCATGGAGGGTCTGTTCAATTTCGGCGCGCACGCCGTCGTCGGCCCGGCTGAGAAAAGGAAACTGTGCGAGGTTGCGCGCCAGACGAATGCGGCTGGAAATGACGATGTCGGCATCGGGGCCTTCCCCGCGCATCCATTCGCCGCGCATCTGGATCAGGTCATTCATTTCCACAATCAATGTCCCATCTACTCCGAGGATTCCTGGGAGACCCGGTTTTCCATTTCCTGAATCTGGTCGCGGAGTCGGGCCGCATCTTCATACGATTCCTCGGCCACTGCGAGCCGCAGATCGTTTCTTAATTTGATGAGCTGATAGCGCTTCTGGCTGTCGTCGGGCGCCCGCTTGGGAAATTTTCCACAGTGATGCGTGTCGCCGTGAATGTTTTCGAGCAAGGGAAGAAGTTCGTCGCGAAACGCGATGTAACAATGTGCGCATCCCAGCCTGCCCTGGTTGCGAAACTCGCGGAAGGTCATCTTACAAGTCGGGCACACGAGCTTTTCAAGCTCTTCGAGCTCGGCTTCGCCGATTCCCAAAGCGGGTTGGATCGTGCCACTGGCCTCAGAACTTTCGCCAGTTGCGGGATTCTTCAAATATGTATGCGCGCACTCTTCGCACAGGTGCAGTTCGTGCGCCTCGCCTTTCACCAGTTCGGTGATGTGCAAAGTTGCTACCTTGGGGCAGCGATGGCACTTCATCAAATGTTGCCTCGAAGAAGGGGCGACCGCGGTCGCTCT
>JAYTRB010000318.1:0-4954 GCA_043746425.1 Planctomycetia bacterium | reverse complement strand
TGAGATGATTCCTATTGCCGGCATTCTGGGGCGTCAGCCAACGGCACAAAACTGCGTCCAACGGTGCTTGAGTCAGGCACAGCCTGACCTACGCAACTGCCGCGAAATTGAAGGCGGATTGGCAAGCTGCGGCCCTCAAAGAGGCCGGCTTGAAGAACACCGACCTCCAGGGTTACGATACGTTCAGCCCGAAGAATCAGGCGACGATGAAGAAGATTTACGATTATTACGCAACACTTTTCAAAAACAACTCCAACCTGATGTGGGCTGGAATGGCGAAACTCGCGGGCAACGTGGTTTGGCAGCAATTGATGAATCCCCCTTACGTGAAAGGTGCGGCCGCCGCCGCTGGTGGCATAGGCGGGGCGCTCGGAATTCCGGGCGGAGGAATGCTAGCTGAACAGGCTGCACAGAAGGCAATGGCACCGGTAATCGCGCAGCTCATGACGATGAACAAGGAAATCTTTGAGGACCTCGCCTGGATGCACCAGGCATACGTTACGGGCGGGATTGCCGAGATTACGCAATTGCACGATGCCGGAGAAATCCCGGATGACATCTATCAAGCGTGGCTGCTCATTGACTCGGGTGATCCGGCGAACGTCAAGAAAGGAAACGCCATCCTGTTGCAGCGTGAGCAACAAATCGTGTTGAAGCGCGGTTACGCGGCACTTTCAACCATGAGTGTAGGGCCAGTTTCGGTCGCCACGATAATGTCACGAAACGCGACAAACCCGATTCCCGGCGGGAAAGACTTCCTTAAGACTGTACCCTCCGGCAATCTCACGAACTACAACGATCGGTGGAAATGGATCACGACGCAGATGCTGCCAATCTGGAATGCTATGGACAATGCTCTCCGCCAAAAGCTTGTCGCCCAGCCTTTGGGTACGTCACCCTGACTGTCGGAAACTAGAAATCGAGATGAAAAGGACGCGATAATGCGACGGTCCATTGCGGTCACTGTTCTTTTTGGAATCGCGGCACTCCCTGCGGTTGCCATCGCCGTCGCCCTGGGGGCATATATGCTCAGCAAAAGCAACGATCAGATGGTCTCGAAGATGCGAATCATCTTGCCCCTTCACAGACCGGATGACATACGCAAGTACATCAGTGAGTGGATTCCGTTTCTTCCTGGAGAAAGCAATGAACTGGTTGGCTCGATCGAGGGAAAGCCTGTAGAGATTGTGCTCACCGATGCCGGCAATGAATGTGCGTTCGAGTCGTCACTTGTCACTGTTAATATGGACGTTTCAAAGAACGGAAGCGTTAAGCGGATTTTCATTAGTTCCACTGGAATGGCTCTGACTCGGGCAATTTCGTCGATGAGAAGAATACTGGAAATGCTGAATGCGAACCATGAGAAACTGGAGAAGTGGTCGAAGGGCGCCCTGTCGTGGTCAGAAGATCCAAAATTGTGGCCAAAGGAAACGCCCACGCCGATGGATGCTTGGTACTCTGAGATCGTTAGGACAAAAGGCATTGAATGCGAGCTTGAAATCCGCCGCTCAGATGGCGATGGAGGGCCGTGGAGGGTCGTAATCAGGACTGGACCACGTTTGTTTAGTGCGGCACCGGCTAAAGAGCCGCAGCCGGAACAGGGGCAGCATCCAACGAGTGACTGAATGAGTAACGCGCTATTGGTCCGCCGCGAGATACGGTACACGTCTTTTGACGAGGTTCTCGCGGACGCCGAACGACTGGTCCGGGCGGGGGCCGCGACCACCGGTAACTGGTCTGTCGCCCAGATTCTCGGCCATCTCGCCATCGCGATGGAACGCTCGATTGACGGCGTTCCAGGTGTATTTCCGTGGTACGTGTGCCTCGTGGGCCGATATTTGGTAAAGCCCAGAATCCTGAAGCATGGAATGAAACCGGGGTTCAGGCTCCCAAACGCCGCAGAGAAGTGGGCAGTTCCCGCGTCTGACAGCGACGCCGATGCGACACTTGCGCAGTTGCGCTCAGCGATCGACAGACTGCGCGCGGAGTACCCGCGGTCCCCGCATCCGGTGTTTGGCCCGTTGACGGCTGCCGAATGGGACGCACTGCACCTTCGCCATGCCGAGTTGCACATGAGTTTCATCGAGGAGCTATGAGTCGTACAGGGGGACTCTTCCAAGATACTGTTTCCTCGCCTTCTTCGAAAAACAACCAGGGAAGGTGCCTTCCCGGTGCCGTCCAACTCTCTTTTATTTTACGGTCTTCTGAATTACCGAGCGGCCCGCGAGCGGCCCGCGGCATCAGCCTCCCATCGCTGAATCCCCATTCGGTAGAAACCGTCAACTGTGTCGGCGAAGCGCCACCGGAAGTCGATCCTGACGAAGGGAAGAGCCCCGCGGCCGTCGCACTGGGACGGCTGGGCGTGGCGAAGGGCGGCAAGGCGCGGGCCGGGAACCTATCCGCGGCCCGGCGCAATTGGTCCCTTTGGTCTTTCCGCGGGGAGAAACCGAAACGCCGAGTGAACGGGTGATGTTCACGTTTCGGTTGGCCGCAGATGGCGATCCTGTTTGATGACTTTTGAGCTCGTGGCGAATTGCAACCCCCCGTCGGCGGTGTGACTTTCGGCTCGAATCGGCCCATGGGGCGCGACACGGCTGCGATCGCAATTTACTTCGACGGGCGACGACGATATCGTGAGTGGCTGCTGCGTCATCGCCTTCACGCCATTGCTCTTCAAGGCAGTGCCCTTCAAGCCATCGAACGAAAACAAGCCATCGTTGACATGATGAAACTGACATCCTTCCGAAACAGCCTCATCGCCGCTCTTGTTCTGGCTCCGGTTACGGGCCTGGTCGCCGCCGATGCGCCCTCGACCAGGCCTAACATTCTGTTCATCTTCTCCGACGACCATGCACAGCACGCCATCTCGGCGTATGGCTCGAAAGTGAACAAGACGCCGAACATTGATCGCCTCGCCCAGGGAGGGGCCCGGTTCCTCAATTCGTTCGTCACCAATTCCATCTGCACGCCCAGCCGCGCCACGTTGATCACCGGGCAGTATTCGCACCTCAACGGCGTACCGGTTTTCAATCGCTTCGACGGCTCACGCGACACGGTGGCGAAGCGCCTTCAGGCGGGGGGCTATCACACCGGCATGATTGGCAAGTGGCACCTCGGTTCAGACCCGACGGGTTTCGACAGGTGGATCGTTCTTCCCGGCCAGGGGGCGTATTGGAACCCCACATTTCTCGTACCCGGTCGCCAGCTCACCATTCAGGGCCACTGCACGCACGTGACCGCCGACCTGGGCATCGAGTGGCTCAAGACGCGCCCGCCCGACAAGCCGTTCTTTCTCATGCTCCATCAAAAGGCCCCGCACCGCCCGTGGGAACCCGATGAGCAGAACAGATTGCAGTTTAAAGATAAGGTCATTCCCGAGCCCGACACGTTGTGGGATAACTACGCCACGCGCCCCGCCGCGCTGCCGGCCAATCAGCAGACGGTCGCCAAAGATCTCACCAATCGCGACCTGAAACGCGAGCCTCCTGCCGACCTCAAGGGCCCCCAGTTGGCCCAATGGCTCAACGCCAAGCCGATGGAAGTTGAAATCACGCAGCCCGACGGGACGAAGAAAGCCCTGACCGGCCAGAACCTCATCCGCTGGAAATATCAGCGGTTCATGCAGGACTATCTCGCCTGCGTGCAGGGGGTGGACGATAGCATCGGCAAAGTTTTAGACTTTCTCGACCAGACCGGGCTGACCAAGAACACCGTGGTCTTCTATTCGGCCGACAACGGCTGGTATCTGGGCGATCTGGGTATGTACGACAAGCGCTTTATGTACGAGCCGGGCCTGCGCGTACCGCTTTTGGTGCGCGGCCCCGGCATCGCATCAGGAAGTACGCCCACGCAATTCGTCGCCAACATCGACCTCGCCCCCACGTTCCTCGAACTGGCCGGGCTGGACATTCCCGACTCGATGCAAGGCCGTTCGCTCGTCCCGCTATTGCGCGGCGAGTCGCCGGCGGATTGGCGGACTGCAATTTATTACCGCTACTATCACGATCCGGGACACCACAACACCGCCGCGCACCTGGGCGTGCGCACGGCCACGCACAAGCTCATCTACTACTGGAAAAAGGACGCCTACGAGATGTTCGACCTGGCCGCCGACCCGACCGAACAGCAGAACCTGCTCTTTGACAACGGCGACCGTCGGCCTGAGGTCGCCAGACTTTTCAGCGACCTGAAAACCAGGATCGCGCAGTTGCGAAGGGAATTCAAGGACGACGGCCAATACGCTGACTCGGCCGACTGGCCCGCGGGAAGCGCCGACGGGCCGTTCCACGACAAGCAGCCCATCGGGCAAAAGACCGCCAGCGAAGCCATCGCAGCGATCGTGGCAGAATAAAACGGTCGCAGGAATAAGGTGGCAGGCGCGAATGGCACTGCCGCAGGTCATCGGCCAGATTCCCGGGAGCGCGAGCGTCCCGCTCGCATTCTTGCCTTTTGACGTTGGCTGAACAGGCGGGCGAGACGCCCGCGCTCCGGCGCTGTTCCACTTCCAGTCGAATGCCCCAGGATCGCCCGGGGCGTACCCGGCTTTCGTCAGTATGTGACTTTCGATCTCGGCCTCGAAGGCCTGTTCTTTACGATCTACGGGCGCAGTTCGCGCGCCTTACGTGTGTTTCCCCAGCACGAACTTCGCCCGCTCATGGCGGAGCATCTCGTACGGTGTCATGCATTTCACGTTCATGCCGATGCAGACGTTAGGAATCTTGACCTTAGCCACGCTTTTGCTGACGATTTCGTGCGTTACGACAGTGCATGTATGGGCAAGCGCATGTGCCACGAGGTAGTAATCTGCCACCTGGAAGAACGTGTTAACCGCAGCCGGCTGGTAATCCTGCCCCTTGATCCATGTGCTGACGGTCGACATTGACTTCAGTAAGTCTTGATCGGGTTTCATGAAGAACCCGTCACCTCGTGCCTTGGCCCAGGTGGCGAGGTCATC
>JAYTRB010000317.1:0-3254 GCA_043746425.1 Planctomycetia bacterium | reverse complement strand
TGGCCCCGCGCCGATTCAGCCGAAGGGGAGCAGGTCTACAAGCCTAGCTCACAAAATGAGGTGCAGAAAAAATCGAGTGCCGGTCGTGCCGGCAATGCCGATTGTGCGCTGGCAGGAACGCGCCGGGGGGAGTTGGCCCACAGGTGGCTGAAGGAGGGCTTCGCGTGGCCTCGTGTTATGAATTCGACATGACGACATGACAAGGTGGCGGCGTCAAGCACCGCGGTTCGGCTGCTTCTGATCTGCCGATCGAATCGGTATGATGCGGTCTGGGTTGCCAACAACCAATCTGCACTTCTGCCAGGGACCGCCGAAATGATTCATGTGATTGCCACGATCGAACTCGTCGAGGGAGCGCGAGACGCTTTTCTGAAAGAGTTTCGCGCCCTGGTTCCCGACGTGCGTGCCGAAGCCGGCTGCCTCGAATACGGCCCCGCCATTGATGTCGACAGCGGAATTGGCGCCCAAGGGGCGTCACGCCCGCATTGCGTTACCGTCATCGAGAAATGGAGTGACCTGGCGGCGTTGAAAGCGCATCTGATCGCGCCTCACATGGAAGCCTACCGTCCGCGGGTCAAAAATCTGGTTCGTACGACGACACTGCAAATTCTAGAACCGGCGTGACAGTGACCGCATGAAACAACTCCCCGAGCATCCCGCGAACAAATGCCGGCGGGCGGGGGCAGAGCGGATTTTCCATTTTACCCTTGCGAAACGAAAATCGGCTTTGCATCATATAGATGATCACCGTAGCCGGGCACGATTCGATCGGTTCCTCAAGGCCCAAGCGGTACACGACCTCTCTCCTCCGGATTCATTTGTTTCCGCGTGACGAATGCACTTCGAAGAATTCCGGTAATCGGCCTGGTCGGAGGCATTGGCTCTGGCAAGAGCTATCTGGCCAGGCAACTTCGTGAAAAACATCTCATTGAAATTGTCGAAGGAGACTCAGCCGGTCATCTGGTACTACATGAGGCGTCGGTCAAGCAAAGCCTGCGCAGTCTCTTTGGCGATGGAGTCTTTACCCGCGATGGAGAAGTCGACCGGCAAAAAATCGGCTCGTTGGTTTTTGGCCAGCAAACCGAGCAGAAGGCCGCCCGCCAAAAACTGGAAACCATCGTTCACCCAAAAATCACAGAGATATTAACACGCCAAATCGCTGTGGCGCGATCGCGTCCTGAAGTCGAGGCGGTCATTCTCGACGCAGCGCTATTGCTCGAAGCGGGCTGGCACGAGTTATGCGACGTGATCGTGTATGTTGACGCGACCTTTGAACAACGTCTGGCGCGCGTCGTGCAGAGTCGCGGTTGGAGCCGCGAACAGTTGATTTTGCGAGAAGAAAGTCAGTTCCCCCTGGAACGCAAACGCAAGGAGGCCCAGTATGTGGTTGAGAATTCCGGCAATCAACCGGCCCCTCTGTCGCAGTTCGAAGAGATTTACTCGCACATTTTGTCACGCAGTCAAACCTGACCCCGCATCCTTGCCGTTTTTTCCTTCGACGTCTACTCTTTCATGCCTGCCCTTAAACCGGCGGTAATCAGCCCTTTCCCAACCGCCCCCCTGCCCTACCTGTTCGCCCCCTCCCGCATTCGTCGGGATCGCGATCTTTTGTAAAGTCGTTCGAGGTTTTTCCCCATGACCAAGCCCCTCAAAGTCCGCCCGACGAAAGGCGAATCTGCTCCTGAATTCGGCAATTCGCTCGAAGTCGAGTCTGCCATGCCACTCGCGCAGGCTCTTCCTCTGGGGGGCAGTTCTGTCGATGCCCCCGCAATTGCCGATGACGAAACTCCTGATGAATTCGCAGACGACGAGCCCGGGCGGCTGGCGGCCATGCCGCTCGACGACCGGTACGAAGAGATCAAGCGTGGCGAGATTCACATTGCTGAACTGCAGCGCATGACGATGCAGCAGCTTCTGGCGCAGGCCCGCAAAGAAGGGCTTACCGACTACACAGGCCTGAAGAAGCAGGATCTGATCTTCAATATTCTGAAAGAGCGGACGAAACTCAACGGGTTGATGTTCGGCGACGGGACGCTCGAAATTCTTCCCGACGGTTTCGGCTTCTTGCGCAGCCCCGATTACCACTACCTCCCCTGCCCCGACGACATTTATGTTTCTCCCAGTCAGATTCGCCGATTCGGTTTGCGAACCGGGGCGACCGTGGCGGGGCAGATTCGTCCCCCCAAAGAGAACGAACGGTACTTCGCGCTGTTGCGCGTCGAAGCCATCAATGGCCAAGACCCTAACGTGCTGGGTGAAAAAGTTCCCTTCGACGAATTGACCCCGTTGCATCCCGAGAAGCGGCTGAAGTTAGAGGCCGGTCCCGAATTGTTCGGCACGCGCATTGTCGACATGATCGCCCCGATCGGCATGGGGCAGCGCGGGCTGATTGTCTCGCCGCCCCGCGCGGGCAAGACGATTCTTCTGCAGCAGCTGGCCAAGGCCGTCATCAAGAATCACCCCGACGCCTACGTGATTATGCTTTTGATCGACGAACGCCCCGAAGAAGTGACCGAAATGGAGCGGCACGTCAAAGGGATCAACTGCGAAGTCATCAGCAGCACCTTCGATGAGCCTTCGAGCCGCCACATCCAGGTCTCTGAAATGGTCATCGAAAAGTCCAAGCGGATGGTCGAGTACGGTCATGACGTGGTCATTTTTCTCGATTCCATCACGCGCCTGGCCCGTGCCTGGAACACTGAGGTTCCGCATTCGGGCAAGATTCTTTCGGGGGGCGTCGACGCCAATGCCCTGCAGCACCCCAAGCGATTCTTCGGCGCGGCGCGCAACGTCGAAGAAGGGGGCAGCCTGACGATCGTCGCCACAGCTCTGGTCGATACCGGCAGCCGTATGGATGAAGTGATCTTCGAGGAGTTCAAGGGAACGGGAAACACTGAACTGCACCTCGACCGGCGCATGGTCGAAAAGCGAGTCTGGCCCGCTATCGATGTGAATAAATCGGGCACGCGCCGCGAAGAACTGCTGATGGACGAAGATGAGTTGCGCCGGGTCTGGATCCTGCGCCGCGTGCTCAACGACATGAACCCGGTCGAAGCCATGGAACTGCTCGTGAAACAGATGAAACGAACCAAGACAAACGCCGAGTTTCTGATGAGTATGAATATGAGTTAGCAGCCTGTTAAAAAACGGGAGACTGGCTCCGAACAATATTCGAAAAACGCGTAAAATTGAGTGACTGTGAGGTGCCCGCCTCCGTTTTTCACTCGTTTTTTTCAATGGGCCGGTTCTCAATC
>JAYTRB010000316.1:0-7220 GCA_043746425.1 Planctomycetia bacterium | reverse complement strand
AGCGACTGTTTGTGCAGGCAATCGCTACTGATCGACCGGAACCACCTCGCCGCACTGGGCCGATTTCCGAATGGCCTCGATTAATGCAATCGTTCCGCGAGCTTCTTCGATAGGAATCGGATTGCGATCGCCGTCGCGGTAGTGCCGGGTGAGTTGCCCATAGAACTCGTCGGCCATTCCGCAATTCGTGGCCATTGGCAAATCAACCACCTCGCCCGTTGAATTTGGAATGTACTGCGTCGAGGCGGAGTAACTGCCCGACTGGCCGCCAATCATCCACCCGGTATCAAGCGGTGCGGGGGCCACTCGGCTGACCTCGACATGAGCCAGCAGGCGGCCTGAAAAATTGACGATCGCCAGAAAGGCATCGTCAGACTCGGCGTCGGCCGACGCCGAAAACAATCGCGCGTAAACCGATTCAGCCGGCCGTCCCGCCAACTGCAAGAGCTGGTCAAAGCAATGAATGCCGAACTCCCACAGAACGCCCCCTCCCGTTGACGCGTGATCGCGCCAGTTCACCGGCGCCAGCCTGGTCAATTGATCGGCGGCGGGCGACGACGGTGAAGCGGCAGCGTCTGGTCGGCAAGACGGGTTGTAATGCCAGTTGATATACTTCACGGCCCAGAGTTGCCCTAATTCGCCGCTGGACAAAGCTTCTTTCGCCGTACGAAAATCGTCGTCACAGCGCCGCGAATGAGCGACCGTCACCGATCGGCCGGTTCGACGGGTCATTTCCGCGATGGCTTCGGCCTCGGCCAGGTTGAGGCACATCGGCGTTTCAATGACGACGTGCTTTCCTGCCGCCAGTGCCTGAATCGCCTGCGTGGCATGCAGCGCAGGCGGAGTCGCCAGCAGCACCACATCCGTTTGCGCGTGGTGCAAAAAACCATCCCACGTTTCAGCGACTGTCAAGGCGCCGCTTTGTGCGCGTTCGCGAGCGACCATACAATCGTCATACACCGCGGCGAGGTAGAAATCGTCGCGCAGGCCGATTCGCTCGACATGAAACATTCCCGCACGGCCCAACCCGGCGATGCCGATTCGAACCGGAGTACAATCACTGGGCGTGGGCATTGAACCTTACTGCGACGATTGTTTCGCCGATTGCACGTTTCCGCTGATCGAAACCTTGAGCTTGCCGCTGTTCTTGTTTCCCGGCGGAGCATTGATCCGCAGCAGCAACATCCCCCCTTCTTTGGGAGTGAGTTCGAGGGATTCACCGATGAGAAACGGTTTTCCGGGTTTGGCCTCATTATGGATCAGCCCCATCAGCGCACCGCACGGAAACCCCGCGATCAGATCTTTCATCGGGTCCTTATCGGGGAAACCGGTCGGGGGAACGCCAGATGCCACAACCTCAAACCGAAAGGTGCCGTCGGCCTTGATGCGGAAGGGACGATTCTCGGTGACGATGACTCCTGACGGCTCCCAACCATGCGACGAATTCACCTCGATGTCGAAATCATTCGAGTTGAGGATGACTTCCTTAAGCTGTTCGAGCTTTTTCTGGGCGCTCTCTGACTGCGGATTGACTGCCAGCACCGATTCGAGAAGCGCCTTGGCCTTCTCGGGGTGCCCGGCCTTGAAGTATTGCGAGGCGAGATCTTCGGCCTCGCGGGTAAACGACGTTTGAAGTTTATCGGCCTGCACATCGAGCCCCTTGGTATTGCCCGGCGTTTTCGCACGATCTCCCTTGGTCGCCTTCTTCGACGCCTTCTTTTCCTGCCCTTGAACGACGGGATAGGGAGCAATTCCTGCCGCCGTCAGGAGTGCCGCCATACAAACCGCACCCCATGCCCAATGGCTGCTATATTTCTGCATATTTGCTCCTGACATCTATTGCGATCAGAGATTACACTCGGTCGCTTCGCGCCTCGGTGGTTCGATTCCCAGTGAAACGATGTCTCACTGTTCCTCTTAACTTATACATTCTAATGGGTTTTGAAACGCCGGTCGAGCAGCCCAATTGGTCGAAATTCAGTGGAATTTTTTGACGGCAAACCGCACGACACCACCGCTCAACAAGGGCTGGGGCCAGAATCGCCGAAAGCGCTTCAGAACGACGGCACTGTAAACCGTCAGACAGGGAACTCAACGGAACAGGGTCGAATCGCCTGCCGGCAGTGCAACCGGGAGTGCCTCGGCGTTCAACAAACGCTTGCGCCGCAACGCAATTCCCTATGGCGCCAGCACCTTGGTTACGCGCTCGCTCAGCTTTTTATTCTTCAGCTTCTGCAATGCAGCAATCTGTGCCGCATTCAAAGCGGTGGGCTTTATCTGTTTTTTTTCAAGGGCTTCGATCAATTCGATGGTGCGCGATTCAGTACGTAAAAGGGCGTCGATCGCCAGCGCCCGATTGTCGGGCGAATAATAATTCAGCCCGGCCGCGAGCACTTGGCCGACTTCGGGAATGTCGACATCGGACGCCCCGCTGATCGCCCCCATCTGCAGTTCCTCGTCAATTCCCTTCTGTAGATATTTCGTCAATTGGACGCCGCGCAGCTTCCATCCCTGCAGGGAAATGATGCGCAGCGCGTCGTACCGCGTGCCCACGGAAACCTTTTCGTTGTCCGCCATTGCCGCGGCCAACGCGAGCGTCGCACGCCAGCGTCTTGTCAGTTCGGGCTCGCGATGAAGCAATTTGTTGAGGCATTCGGCTGGCCAGAGACCCTGCTGGCTCATTCCGTTAATGATTCCGCCCCCAACCACGACTGCCTGCCAGTCACGGAGCGGTTCGGCCCCCCGAGGAAGAGTCACGTCAAGCAGCTTGCGTAGTATCTTGGCATCGTTCTTCTTGCCGGCCGCGATCGCCACGCGCCAGATCCACGGAATACGCCGATATTCTTCTTTAGGTTCAGGTGCGAGGTCGACGGTCATGGCGGCAACAAGTTCTGCAGCTTGATCCAGATGGGTGTGAATCAGCTCTTCGCGTTCTATGTCAGAACGCGAGTCTTCGAGAATCTGTCGGGCGGTTATCGCCGGGTCGCCATCCGGCGGCAAATTGTCGTTGTATTTCGCCGAAGGAGCCGCCGCCAGTTGGGGCGATTTGCCCGGTGGTACCAGATACACGCCGCGCAGGTCCATCAGCGCGCCCAGCACGCCATTTCCTTCAGGGCGAAGCGATACCCGCAGCGTGCCGGCAGGCAAGGCGAGCGTTCCGACCTTCTTCTGCTGGAATTTGTTCCAGCCGCCTGTGCCGCCGACAGTTCCATGCAATTCCTCGCTCGCAACCATCATGACGAATTTGTTGCCGGCGACACTGTCGTCGCAAGCCCAGTCGAGCCACACATCGAACTGTTCTGAATGATCGAGTTCGACGGTCCACACAACGTGGTCGTTCGCGCCGTGCCAGTACCCGATATTGCGAAATGTGGTTTCGAAGGCAATCTGGTCGCCATAAATCTCGGCGGCTGTCGCCAAAAGCGCGATTGCGCCATTCGCCGGCCTCAAAATTTCTGGTGCGTTGCCATCGAACGGCTTTGGCGGAAGGCCGATCGCCGCCAGGTACGCGAGCAGATCGGCCAGGTCCTGCTTCGTCAGATCCTTTTCGAGCCCGATGGGCATCAGCGACATCGATGTACTCTGCAATTCCTCAAGATCGGCGCGAAGAATCACTTCCTCCTTGCCTTCAGCGCCTTTGAGCGTCAGACTTCCGGCCGTTTCGGATGCCAAGAGTCCGGTGAACGTGCGCCCCGATGTGGTAACCGCGACGTACGAGACGTACCGCGAATCGACATTGCGATTGGGATCGAGAATCTCCTGCAACAGGTATTGTGGCGTCTTGTTGGCGACGGCCCCCAGGTCGGGTCCCACAGCATGCCCGATGACTCCGATTTCGTGACAGACCGAACACGTTTTGGTAAAGACCGCCTGGCCCCGTTGGTGGTCGCCACGCAGAGTCGCCACATCGCGATATTCATCGAGCACTTTTTTTCGGTCGGGGCTGGCGGCGCCAGCGAAGCGCTCTT
The DNA here is from genome assembly GCA_043746425.1 of Planctomycetia bacterium. Taxonomy (GTDB): domain Bacteria; phylum Planctomycetota; class Planctomycetia; order Planctomycetales; family Planctomycetaceae; genus JACQFH01. Next base: position 3,252 of record JAYTRB010000316.1, on the reverse strand, counting down.
CAGCCAGTTTCCTGATGCGCGCGTGCCGGCTCGTCAAAAGCCGTTGCCGGCGTGTGGCATCGATTTCCATGCCCGGGACGCTCTGCAGTAAATGCCATTGCCATGTGTCGCGGCTCAACAAAATCTCGAGCACCCGTGATTTGAGCGCTGGGGTATATGTGCGCCAATTGGCCGTTAACGACTCAGCGGCCCGATCGTCTCCCAGGCGCCCCAGAGCCACGGCGGCGGCGGCCTGCAAGGCCGGCGTATTGCCCGGCGCTAGCAGCTCTTGCAAAAGCGGCCCATCGGCCTCACGCTGGCCACTTTCGCGAGCCAGCAGACTGACAGCTGCGATTCGCCGCGCTTCGGGGCGGGTCGTATCGGCAGCCTCCTTCTGTGCAGTGGCAAGTACGGCATGAATTTTTTTCCGAAGCGATTCGCCGACCAGCTTTTCCGGTGATTCTTGGCGGCGTTCCAAGGCACTGTACACCCCCGCCAGCGCCGTAAGCTGCCAATCATCAAAATGCCCGTCGCGCGGCTGGGCAACTTCAGCGATGATCTCGGGAAGTGCACTCTTGTCTCCCAATGATGCGGCGACTTCGAAAAGCCGCTCGAGAAGAAGCGGAGAGAGATGTTCTCTGTCGACCTGGCGTAGCACTTCCGAAATCACTGGTGCAATCGTCTTGGCCTGCAAGCTGCTGAAGACAGCCGCTGTCATAAGCGGGTCGTTAACATACCGCGTGAGCAAGTTCGCCAACCCGCGACCGGCTCGGGAATCGCGCCACGCTCCCAGAGAACAGGCAAGCTGCAGCGCGACTTGGGCATCAGAATCGTCCAGCTTCTGGAGCATGGCCATCCCCAGACGCGCGTCATCGTTGACGAATCTTTCTGTGAGGCGCAGCGCGTGGCGGCGAATTCCGCGATCGACGTCGGCCAGTGCGGCAACCAACAGGTCAGAATTGATACTGTCGAGCCTATCCAGGACGCACAATGTTGCCAGCCGGGTTTCGGGTCGCGGGCTTTTCACGCCCAGGGCTGCCAGTGGTTTTGCGGCCGCCGTATCGTTCTTCCAGTACAGCATCTGAGCCGACATGTCGCGCTGCCAGCCGTTCGGGCTGTCGAGCGCGGCAACCAAACCGGCAGTGTCGAGAATATCGAGACGCTGCCACTTTCGCGGATTTTTGTGGGACGGCCGGATACGATAGATTCGGCCCATGTCTTGGCCGGCCCGAACGTCGATCTTCGCCAGGTCTTCGGGAGGAATCCACCGCGGGTGCTCAATGACCTGCCGATGCATGTCGACGATCCACAAGGCGCCATCCGGGCCGGTTCGTGCCTGCACTGGCCGAAACCAAAGATCGGTCGACGCCAGGAATTCTGAATCCAACTCGTCGGCGGCGCGGCGACCGGCAAAAGAAAACTTTTTGGGAACCAACTGCAACCGATGCACAATCAGAGACACCGGCTCGCATGTGAAAGAGTTGCCGCGGAAGTCGTCTCCCAGCAGGTCGTCGCGGTAGATACCCAGCCCACAAGCGGCGGTCGTCCGCCCTGGCGGCCCCGACAATTTGAACAACTGCAACTGCGTCTGCAAGGGGAACAGACGATTGGGATCGGGCCCTTCCGGAACAGAAACGGACACCGCCTGCGGGGCGAAGTACGGGTTGCGCCGCAAGTATTCGTCGGCCAGTGGATAGTGGCGGCAGAGATTGCTGTTGTCGCACCCGAACCAGTTCCCCCAGTCGTCGCGAACCCGGCCCTGCTGCGTGCGGCCCGTGGCGGGCTCAATGATTCCCGAATCGGGTTTGATACGAAAATCGCGATCGCCCAGGGCGACGGCTGGCTGGCCGGCGTCATTGGTAATGACCCCGCCGAACAGACCGCATGAACCATACACCCAGCCATCCAAACCGTATTCGAGGCTGTTGACCCGAGCCTGGTAATTGTCGATGCCGAATCCGCTGAACAATTTGCGGATGCGGTCGGCCTTACCGTCGCCGTTTGTGTCTTCGGCGTACAGAATATCGGGCGCAGCGCAGACGAGAATTCCCTGGCGCCAGACCGTGACTCCGGTGGGAAACGGAATGCCCTCCAGAAAGACAGTCGCCTTATCGAAGAAACCATCGTCATGGGTCGATTCGAGAACGCGAATTCGTCCGCCAGGTTGATAATTGCCATCTGCTCCCATGGGATAATCGGCCATCTCGGCGACCCACAGCTTGCCGTCGGGTCCGAAATCGATCGCGACCGGCGACGCGACCAATGGCTCAGCCGCCATGAGCTCTGCCATCAAACCCGGTTTCGTCTGCAGCGCCGCAAGCGACTGATCGGGAGATAGCGGAGGCACTTTCTGTGAACCGACCGAAATAACCGGCGCACGAAACTTCTCGCCGATCTGGCTTACAACCGCATCGACGATCGCTTTCTCAAGTCCCGCAGCGAGTTTCGTCGGCTGGTCGTAATAGACCATCGCCCCGCCCCCTTCGTATCCCCCCTCCTTTAATATGCGCTCGCTGGGAATGTAGCAGGGAACGTCATTCGCGTAGGAATTGATCCACAATCGACGTCCGTCGAGCTCACGCTTCAAACGCAAAGCATAATCGACCACAACTTCGCCAGATAAAAACACGATCGCCAGCGATTCACCGAAGGCCCATGTCTGCACAGGATAGCTGATTTTGTCTCGCAGTGATTCGCCGCGGTCGAGACGGGCCAGCTGCGTGCGGGCGTGAAAGCCGATGGCGTCCTGCGATTTTGCCTTCTCGGCGTATTCCTCGCGCGTGGGCAACTTGTCAAATGGCAAATTGATGCGTTTGAAGTCAATAACCAGCGGGCGCGTAAGCGCCTGTAACGGGCCTTTTAATAGCCTGTCAACTTCGCTGGCGATTTCGACACCTTGCGCCTCGGCGATTTCTCCTTTGGCGCCGGTAACTCCTGACCGCGGATTCGAGTCGGCGCCACAGCCGATCGAGATGAGTGCGATTGCCCCCGGATGGCGGCGCTCGATGTGCTCCTGGACATATCCCGCCCAGTCACCGCTGATCTGATTGTCGGAAAGTGTCACGCAATGGCAGGCATAATTCACATAAATCGCGCGGATCCCGCCCCGCAGGTCACTGACCACGAGTAACGGCAAATCATGATCGACCGGCCCTCCTTGCATGCGGCGATTGATTGCCAGTTCAACCTTGCCGATGCCCCAAGAGAGCTTTGCCGGCTGTCGATCTTTCAGGGCAGCCAGCGCCACCTGTTCGAGATTATCGGTCAATTCGC
>JAYTRB010000315.1:0-3489 GCA_043746425.1 Planctomycetia bacterium | reverse complement strand
TATCAATTCAAAAGCGATTCGATGATCCGCCTGGCGAAAGTTCTGGGGCCGATGCGGACGGCGCCGGCCCCCCTGCCGCGCGATTATCTGGAAGGGCTTGACCGGCAGCGGCAAATCATGGAGGGCCCGCACCCGGTGTATCTGGACGGAGAATGGAACCAGCACGGCTTTGGAACTTACTACTTGCGGGCATTGGCCTATAAACTGCCTCATGGAGCGCAAGCCCTGATGGCGCTTACGCTATTCTGCATTGTGTGGCCAGGGCGACTGCATCACTTGGGACGTGTGCAGGGACTGCTCCTACTGCCGGTGCTGGCCATCATCGCGGTGGCCAGTTCCATCGGAATGCAACTGGGAATCCGTTATCTGCTTCCGGCATTCCCACTGCTGTTTCTCTGGGCATCACAAGCAGCGCGGTGGCTCGACTGGCAGAACTTTCGGTATCGAACCGTGCTGCTCGTGGCTTTGATTGCCGCCCTTCCCTGGTCACTGCGATTCCACCCGCACCATCTGGCATACTTCAACGAACTCTCCGGTGGCCCACCGATGGGCCGGAAGCACTTGCTCGACTCGAATCTCGATTGGGGTCAGGATTTACGCGGACTCGCTTTGTACCTGGATCAGCAACAGATCGGCGAGATTGGACTGGCTTACTTTGGGATGCTGCCCCCCAGCGAGCTGGGCATCAAGTATCATTTGCCTCCCTCGTGGCGACCTGAGCCAGGGTGGTATGCCGTCAGCGTCAACTTCTCGTCGGGACGCCCCCATACGATTCGAAACCCCGACGGCACCCTGCGGTCGGTTAACTTTCGCGAATTCGCGTACTTCAGTGATTTTAAACCCGTCGCCCAAATGGGCTATTCGATCGACGTCTACCACATCTCGACGGCGGATATTGCCCGCTGGTTTGCCAGGTGATACCCACCGGCGCGGGTTGGCATTCGAAATCGGCCCGGTGGCTGGTCGGTCGCGTCTCTGACGCGAACATTCCCAGTAATCCCGCGGCAACCGGTCGTATCGCTTGAAGCGATCCTCACGCCTGTGCCGATAGGAAGAGTGGTGGACCATTTGCCAGCCGAGGGGAAGCGCTCCGTCCATGCGTTACGTGAGATTCACATCCCGTCCTTCGATCGGGCCGAACGCAGCAGGACCGCCGTCGCGGAACGCGCAAAGCCAACTTGGTCGCGCTGTCGTCTTCGCACTTGGCTTGTGGCTGGCCGGCTTCGCCTCGGGCTGCGCCGCAGTTCCGGTAAATGTTGGCAATCCGATTCCCGGCATGACGACAATTGCGGTGGCGCCGTTTTTCAATTTAAGCGCCGAGCCGAGTGTCGATGGCCGGCGGTTCGCCATCGCCTATTACACCGAGTTGTCGAAGACCGCCAATTATCAGGTAATACCGGTCGGCATCGTTGAGACGGCGATCCGCGAGAATGACCTCGATATGAGCAATTCGGCCGATGCTGTCAAACTGGCACAGATCCTCGATGCCGATGCCGTCGTCATTGGGGCGGTCACCCATTACAGTCCCTATTACCCCCCGCAATTGGGGGTTCACATCCGCTGGTTTTCACCACGCGAGTGGGTCTTCTATCCGGGAATCTCTGGCGGTGGGGACAAAGACCAGGACCCTCTGCCCGACCTTGAATGTCTGCCGCCAGAGGGGAAGAAACCAGCAACGCAAGTCGTGCGCGGGCAGTCGGCCGACCGCGGCGCAGAGGCAGAAAGCCGGGCGCCATTTCCATCGATACCGCATGTCCAGATCGCACAATCAGGCGGCTCCGCCGGCAACTCAAAGAGCAATGTTCCACCCGGACCTGTCATTTGGCCCTCGCGTCCGGAATCGTCCGATGTATGGCCCGCCAGCCCTGCCCAGGCACTTCCCGGCAAATCGAGCGGCGCGTTTTGCGAACCGACACAATCCGATGCCGTGCAGCCGGTTATGTCTTACACGCGGTTCTTTGACGGGGCCGACCAGCAACTGATTCAGGCCCTTGAGGGATATTACGTAATGCGCGGTGACATGCGCTCGGGCGGATGGGAGGCCTACCTGCACCGCAGCGACGACTTCGTGCAATTTGCTTCGCACGTTCTGGTCGTCGAAATGCTGATGCTTCATGGCGGCCCGCTCAAAACCAAGAAGATGCTGCTCTTCGGACGATAATCGAGGGGAAAGTGCAAGCTGGCCGTGGTGGGCAACCGATAATGACAGCCATGGGCTGGACGCAGTCGTCCCGGAGAGGAACCTCCACGATGGAACGCGGAATCAATGTCGTCGCTCTCGTCAAAGACGAGGAGCGATATATATTTCTTTACGACAACGACAGCTCTTCAGCACTCATGCAAACGCTGGGACGGTTCGCTGGCGATCCTGAATTGAGTTTCTCGTGGTATGACGCGGCCGTACTGAGCCAGAAGGTGCGCCGATTGACCGGCGAGATCGCCAGCCAGGAGCGCGAGGAAAAATTCCGTGCACCGCGCGCCTCGCGGTGAAGGTTCTATGTACGACGCTGTTGCAGCCTTTCTGCAGTACCTCAAGATCGAGCGCAATTGCTCGGCACTGACGATCAAGTCGTACGGCGAAGATTTTGCCAGCATTCTCGAATACTTTCGAGATTTCTCAGGCGGAGTTCCCAGTCCCGGCGATGTCACTGTGGCAGCCTTGCGCGGATATCTCGCGTACATGCACGAATGCGATTATTCGCGAAGTACGATGGCCCGTCGCCTGGCCTGTTTGCGCAGCTTTTTTCGTTACTGCTGTCGCGAAAAGTTGGCATCTACCAATCCTGCCAAAGCCCTGCGTACACCTCGGGCCGGAAAACGCCTACCTCACTTTCTTTCGGCCGAACAAGTGGCGCTGCTACTCGAAGCCCCGCCGGCCAACGAGCCCTCGGGGCTGCGCGACCGCGCCATTCTCGAAACGCTGTATTCAGCCGGGCTGCGCGTCGCCGAACTGGCAAGTTTAAATGTCGAAGACTGGAACCGCGACGCAGACATCTTGCGTGTCGTCGGCAAGGGCCGCAAAGAACGTGTGGCGCCGGTAGGACGCTATGCGGCTGTGGCGCTTTCACGCTGGCTGGAAGTTCGATCGCCTGATCCGACTGCCCCCCTCCCGCAGCAGAGTGCGATGTTTCTCAATAAGAGCGGCCGGCGACTGACCACGCGCAGCGTCGGCCGATTGCTCGAAAAATACATCCGTCAGACAGGCCTCGACCGCCTGACGACGCCGCACACTTTACGGCACAGCTTTGCAACGCACCTGCTTGACGGCGGTGCCGATCTTCGCAGCGTCCAGGAATTACTGGGACACAAGAGCCTGACGACAACGCAAATCTATACACACGTCAGTACGAAACGGCTGCGCGATACTTATCAGAAGGCGCACCCCCACGCCAACGGCGCAAATGCGAAATGATTCGGGCCGCAGGGTCTGCTTCCATCCTGCCTTGTCTGACCGGTTTCAATTTTTTCCGGTCTTGTCAATCGCAACTC
>JAYTRB010000314.1:0-3527 GCA_043746425.1 Planctomycetia bacterium | reverse complement strand
CCCTTGCGAGTTACGACGTCATTTCGGCCGCCGACACCAGCCTGGGAATCGTCTGAGTCAGTCGGCAAATGCATAGCGTACGATGCACCACAAGGCTTTGAACCCGTCGCGCCAGCCAATCTTCTTTCCCTGGTCATACGTTCGCCCCGAATAGCTGATCGACTGTTCGTAGATCCGCAGGTGGCGACGGGCAATTTTTGCGGTGATTTCGGGCTCAAAACCAAAACGATTCTGCTTCAACGTTGGCAGGATATCTCGAATCACTTCAATGCGGAAAACCTTGTAACACGTTTCCATGTCGGTCAGATTGAGGTTGGTGAAGCAGTTCGAGAGTGTCGTCAGGAAGCGGTTTCCCAGATAATGCCAATAATATAAGACGCGATGCGAGTAATCGCCCAGAAAGCGCGAACCATATACGACATCCGCTTTCCCGGCAATCAGCGGTTGCATCAGCCTGGGATATTCCGCGGGATCGTATTCGGTATCAGCGTCCTGAATGATGACAAACTGGCCCGTCGCGTGCTGAAATCCCGTCCGCAGGGCGGCACCCTTACCCTGGTTGCGTTCATGAAAGACGACTCTGATCGAATTCAGTGAGTCCTCTTTCGGTTCAGCTTCGAGATCGCGCAATACCTCGCGCGTGCCGTCAGTGCTGCCGTCGTCTATCAGTATAATTTGTTTCCTGAGCGGCACTCCCCGCACACGTTCGACGAGCTCGCGAAGAGTCGCGTGCTCGTTGTAGACGGGAATGACCACCGACAAGACAAAGTCGTCAGGAATCGCATAAATCCCGAGTTGCCGGCAGACACCGTCCCCAAGGATTTTGTGGAATGCCTCATACCACGATTGGGTGTAAGGGGCGTGATCCACCGTGGCGAGGAGGGTGTCTCCTCGCAGATCTTCAATCATCGTCCGCTCACCAGGTTAGTTGGCCTGACGGCGAAGCGCCAGCAGGCCAAAATCGAGTTAATCGAATCCGGCCAGGAGCTTCGCCCTCCTGGCGCATGCTGGTTGAACACCGAACTCAGAATGCCAATGGCAACGGGTTCGGTTGCAGCAAGAACGGAAAGACCCGAATGGGCTTGCCCGTAGGGTAAGTCGACTTGTAAACGAGTTGCGCGGCACGGTCGGCGGCGTACTGCAGTTTGGTGAATTCGAGGCCACAGAAAAATTCGGTACTCGCCTCGGCCGCGACGTCAGCGAACACTTCGCCAGCCGAGGCAGCGTGCCGCCTGACTCCGTGCAGACTGTGTTCGCGAACCTTCACACCGGCAGCTGCGAGCTTGATTAGACCTTTCAAAAAACGGCCACACGTTGAATCGGCGCCAGTGGCGCGAAGCAGCCGCTCCCACTCTTCGTGAGACTCCCAATAATAACCAAGATTGAACAAATCAATGGCCCATAAATACCAGCGGTTTTCGGCCCATGAGTCGGGATCGAGCGCCATTGGAGGGGGTTGCTTGCGATTGTGGCTATGGCCCCGTGGATCCCGAATCGGGTGGGGAGAGCCACTTCCGGGAACATACGTATAACGCGGCAATTCAGCCGAGGGAAGCAGGCGGGGTACGACGGTATCGAGCTGCATCATCCTAGTTTTCTCCAATCCATAGAACAGCGTGTGGCTGCGGTCGTTTGGCAAGAGGGATAAGATCAAGTGGTGGGAATGGCTCTAGACCACAGCAACTCCTAGAGTAACCAATTCTTCTCGCAATGCGAGAGGAGATTTCATAAACCAACCCGGTTTTTCAGGGAAAAATCACACCTGCGCTAATTCTTCTCCGTCCCTTGCGCAACTTTCCTCTTAATCTGTGAGACAATTCCCCGAAAACCCCGCTGGCGTGTCATTCCCAAGGTATCGGAAAGCCCCAATATGGGCAGAAAATCTTCTGGCAGTTCGGCAACCTCAGCGGCTGACGCACCGGAAATTCCTTCGACGAGCATGGCCACAAAGCCGCGGACTGTCGGTGATTTTTCAGGAACGACAGCCTCCAGCTGAACCCGTCCTTGCTCGACGTCAATCCATAAATAAACAGGCGTCTGACATTCTTGAATGCGGCACTGGGCCGGGTGCCCCTCAAGGGATCGGCCTTGAGACACAGGGGGCAGCCTTTCGGAAAAATCGATCAGCATCTCTAACGATTCTTCAGGGTCGGCCCCAACGAAGTCGGCCAGGATTTCTGTGAGCTTCATCGGTTCGCCTGAGATTCCGGTTGACGGCCTTGGGCAACTTACTCTGGCGAAACAAAACTCATGTGCAATTCGGCATGGCGCAGATGCAGAGACGTCCATTCCTGGCGTGCCAGTTTGCCGAAAGCTGGATGCTCGGCAGTCGGGGCATTGCTGGCAATTCGCGCCACCGCGACGCGCACGTTGTCGAGTGCCTGCGGAAGCGATATCTCGCTGTCGGGCAAGAGCTTCGCGGCCATTTTCCTGGGCAATTTAAAACCCGCTTTCATCGGATTGGTTAAAAACGAGTTCTTGATAAATGGAGCCAGTATGACGCGCACGATCCACGGAGCCTTGAAGCCAAACCCATCGAAGGAACTGTGCATCGTCGTTGCTAGATGCTCAAGAATCTGCGGGTAGGTCCATTTTCCGACCGTATGGAATCGGGTTTTGGCCACGCGCTCGGCATCTGCCAGAAATGCTTCGAGGCTTTCGTATCGGACTTCGCGGCGGTTGCTGGCAATGATGGTTGGCATATTACGAATTTGCTGAAATTCTACGTGGGAGTCGCCCCCTTGCATTTTGAACCTCTGCTTGAAAACACTCAAGCCGAGATTTGCGACGGGACTCTTTTTTCTCAGTTTTGAAAAACCACTGGTATGACGCACCGTATGCAATCCGAAAACTTTACGCCGGGAACAAACGCTGTGCCTTTCGCGGTCGCGGAAAGTGCATTATAGTCGGATTGACTGGATCGAAAGGATCATCATGCAACAGTTTCCGGCATTGTCGGCCGACCGTCTCGCGGCGCTGGCCCGCTACGATACCCCCACAATCTGCAACGCGATCGAGCTGTTCGAGAATCGGCCGAGAAACGCAGGATTTATGAACAGCAGCATCAAGGCCTGCTTTCCTCAGATGCCCCCCATGGTAGGGTATGCCGTCACCTCTACCTTTCGCAGTATGTCTCCGCCGCGAGCCGGCGATGTCTATGCCAGCCTGACCCAGCAGGTTGAGTCATTCGAGAAATTATCTGGCCCACCCGTCATGGTTTACCAGGACCTCGACGAACCGGTCGTCGCCGCTACCTTTGGTGAGGTAATGTGCTCGGTCTACAAGGCATTCGGCGCGAGAGGGCTGATTACATCGGGAGCTGGACGCGACCTCGAACAGGTAGAAAAGATCGGTTTCCCGGCCTTTACGTCGGGAGCAATTTGCGCCCACGGGTATTGCCACACATTAGCCATCAACGTGCCTGTGACCGTGGGCGGCATCTGCATTTACCCCGGCGATCTACTGCACGGCGATCTCAATGGCGTGACGACGATTCCCCATGAAATCGCCTCCGAGATTCCTGACGC
>JAYTRB010000313.1:0-5420 GCA_043746425.1 Planctomycetia bacterium | reverse complement strand
TCGTCCGGTGACATCAATCGCCAGCGAGCCGATGCCGCGGCGTTCGACTTCGAAGGTACGATCGTAACGAAAACGTGAGAACCGGGCGTCCAGTCGACGCCGTGACGCACTGGCTTTTTCCCAATCACGAAGAATGACGTTCAGGTCAGTTTCAACCTTTGGTTCCAGCGGTTGGTCGACAAAATGCTGACTGCCCGTCCGAGGAACGGGTTGCGCTTGCTGAGATATGGGCTCGTCGGCCGTGACGGGTGCGCCCAATATCAACATTGAGAGGGCCGCCAACCGTGCCATCGTTTGGGTAAAGCGCTGCAAGTCCATCCCTCGTGCAGGCAGACGACGAAACCGGCCAAGTCATGCGAAAAGTTCGCTTTGCCGCCATTGATGGGGACTGTACCTTCCCGCGTCGTACCGCGGAAGAGCGAATTGCTTCACATCATCGCGGGCAATCGATGAGTGCACCGTTGAATTGTCCAAATCAGATCGGCGACAACCTGACGCAAATCGATTTTTTGCGAGTCGTTCGCGCTGATGCGTTTTTGGTCGAATTCGAATTGTTAAAACAGCGTGTACACAAACGGTGCGGCGCCGGTGGCGGTCAGGGCGGCTAGAGCGCCGACCAGCATGAGAGCCAGCGCGATCGGCAAGAGCCACCACTTCTTATTGTATTTGAGAAAGTCGACGAACTCGACCAGAATCGACGGCTGCTTTTCTTGACTGGCCAGTTCGAATTCACTTTTGCCCCCAGACGGAGAAGCAGGAATCGGATTCGACGGTTGCGGAGTGTTGCCGGCCATGCCTGCCTCTGTCAGGGGAAGAAAAAAACCGAGTGCGAGTCAGACTTCACGATACTGAAAGTTCAGCGGGTTTGGCAGATGAACTTGTCGATTTCGTCCCGCTTTCGGCGTAAAAGGAAAAGTTTCAAAACTGTCGATAATAGCTGCGAACATTCGACGGCTGGTGTTTGGGCTGCCAATAAGTGGGTGCATTCCGATCGAGCTGGCGCTGCAGGGCGTCGCGGCCGATGAGGCGGAAGATCAGAGCGACGGGGACAAAGAGCCCGAAAAAAACGGCCAGCAAAACGAATTCGCCGACGACCATGCCGATGGGCATCGTCACCAGGCTGACGCCGATGAAGATCGGTTTGATGGCCCTGGGGCTTGTGAATCCCAGAACGGCGAGTAATAAACCCGCGGCGGCGAGGCCACCCACGACGGGAAGGTTGAGAGCGTCGAACGAACGCGGTTTGTCGGTCGCCAGCCAGCCGGCCAGGGGCAAAAATACCAAAGCTGCCAAGCCGAATTGCTTGAGCTGGCGGTGGGTCGGGTTCCAGTTGAATTCGACGAGTTTCACAGGTCAATCCAGTTTGAATTGGGCCAAATATCGATCGCGTTCGCCTGCGGCGGCCTGCTTTTGATCTTCCTTCAACAAAATCTGCCGCCCCACAACCAGCACGTCCAGGTCGGTGCCCAGGAAGCAGCGGTAGGCGTCGTGCGGCGTACCGACGATCGGTTCGCCCCGCACGTTGAAACTGGTATTGATGAGCACCGCACACCCCGTTTTTTCGTGGAATTTCGTGAGCAGCCTGTGAAACAGGGGATTCCGGACTTCGTCGACGGTCTGCACCCGCGCGGTGTAGTCGACGTGCGTGACGGCCGGAATCGTCGAACGTCGATAGTTCAGCTTTTCGATGCCAAAGGCCTGGTCGTAGCCCGACTCGAGTGCGGTCTTGATTTCGTCGCGAACGGGGGCGACGAGCAGCATATACGGGCTGTCTTCGCGGGGCCGCATCTGGAAGTATTCATCGACGTGCTCGCGCAGCACACAAGGGGCGAACGGCCGAAACGATTCTCGAAACTTGATTTTCAGGTTCATGACCGACTGCATCTTCTCTGAGCGCGGGTCGCCGAGAATGCTGCGCGCCCCCAGAGCGCGGGGCCCGAACTCCATCCGCCCTTCGAACCAGCCCACTACTTTTTCCTGTGCGAGCAAAGCCGCGACGTCTTCACACAACTGCTCTTCGCTGGCGCAGGTGATATAGACGGCCCCCAGCCGATCGAATTCCTCGACGATGGCATCATCGCTGAAGGCGGGGCCCAGAAGCGAACCGTGCTGGGCATCGACCGTCGATGGAGTGCGGGGATTGTCAAGCAGTTGATGCCAGATGAAGAGCGCCGTCCCCAGCGCGCCGCCGGCATCGCCCGCGGCGGGCTGGATCCAGACATTTGTGAACGGGCCCTCGCGCAGAACGCGGCCGTTGCCGACACAATTGAGGGCCACTCCACCGGCCAGCACGAGGTTTTTAAGGCCGGTCTGGGTGTGGACATGCCGCGCGGTTCGCAGCATCACCTCTTCAGTGACCGCCTGAATCGACGCCGCGAAATCCATCTCGCGCTGCGTGACCTTTGATTCGGGCTGGCGGGGAGGGCCGCCAAACAGGCGATGAAACTTCTCGCCGGTCATCGTCAGCCCCTGGCAGTAGTTGAAGTAGCTCATATCCATCCGATACGAGCCGTCTTCTTTCAGGTCGATCAGATGAGACAGAATCAGATCTTTGTATTTTGGCTCGCCGTAAGGCGCCAGGCCCATGACTTTGTATTCACCGCTATTGACTTTGAAGCCCGTGTAATACGTGATGGCCGAATATAAGAGCCCCAGCGAATGGGGAAACCGTATCTCGTGGGTGAGCGAGAGGCGGTTGCCACGCCCGACCCCCCAGCAGGTTGTCGACCACTCGCCGACTCCGTCGAGGGTAATGATCGCGGCCTCGTCGAATGGCGAAGGAAAGAACGCGCTGGCCGCATGCGACTCATGATGATCGGTGAAGACGTATCGGCCGCGATATTGCCCACCAAGCCCGGCGTTCATTTCGCGGGGAAGGTAAAGCTTCTGTTTGAGCCACAGCGGCAGCGCCTGGCGGAACGACCAATAACCGGCTGGCGCGAACGCGAGATAGGTTTCGAGCAGCCGCTCAAATTTGGTAAGCGGCTTGTCGTAAAAACCGACGTAATCGAGTCTGGCGGGTGTCAGCCCCGCTTCGGCCAGACAATAATCGATGGCATGCTGCGGGAAGCGATGGTCGTGCTTCTCGCGCGTGAAACGCTCTTCCTGGGCAGCCGCCACGATTTGGCCATCGACAACGAGTGCCGCGGCGGAGTCATGGTAGAACGCCGAGATCCCGAGGATAGCCGTCATCGTCTGCTGGTATTCCGATCAATATCTGCGGGAAGTATCGACAAGTATTGTAGCAGTCTTGGTTCTGGCAGTCGCCGGCAAACGCTCAGAGGCCCGTCGCGATGACGGGCCTCTGGAGCAACTTTGTCGTGCACGACTTGAAGTGCCATGGCGCGCCACACAGGGGCGCGCTCCCGGCGCTTGATGGGGCAGCGTGACGGCCAAATTTGCGGCGAAAGTCAATCACCGTTTGGCCGACGCCGAAGGAATCGGTACGGTTTTAAGCCGTACTGCGTGCCCAGATTATCGGCAATGTCGTTTCGTCGATTGAGAAAAACCGGTCTCGGCCGCCTTGAGCGGCAAATCAGGTGATTTCAGCGGCAGTCGGGCTGCAAGGGCGAGACAATTGTTCAGACATTCGCAGAAACCGGGACACGGGCCACGATTCGCAACCGGCGATAGTCTGCAAACCAGCCCCCGTCGCGGTAGAGACGTGGACGAAGTTCTGTTTCGAGCGCCGTCAAGAGCACGCCGCGCTGTTCAAAGTTGAACCGCTCCAGCACTTTCCCGCCAAACATTTCAAACCATTTTCGCAAACCGTCGTCGCCCTCGAGCAAAGTGGGGCGGTCGAAGAGCGTGGCGAAGGTCACTTCGAGTCCGTTGCGTTCCAAAACGGCTGCATATTCGGCGATCCCGGGGAAGTACCAGGGGGTCTCGTCATCGGTAACGCCGAAGTTGGCCACCTGCCGCCTTAACGCATCAACCATCTGCCGCGTATTTCCGTGACCGCCGAGCTCGGCGACGAATCGGCCTCCCGGCTTTAAGGCAGCACGAATTCTCGCGGCCGCTGCATCGGGTTCTTTGACCCAGTGCAAAACGGCGTTTGAAAATACAGCGTCAAAGGGCTCGCTGACCGAGAATGTGCGCGCATCGGCGACTTCGAATTGATATTTCGGATAAGCCAGGCGCGCCTGTTCGATCATCTCGGGCGAGCTGTCGAACCCCACGACATGGGTTCCTGCCGCCGCGATTTGGGCCGTCAGATGTCCTGTGCCGCAGCCCAGATCGAGAATTCGCTCGCCCGCTTTGGGTTCGAGGAGTTCCAAAAGTGCGGCGCCGAACTTCCAGACGAAAGAATGGTTGCCGTCGTAGAGGCCGGGGTTCCAGGCGGCTGTGGGTGAAGTTGCGGCAGGTGGCGTGGCTGTCATGGCGTTTTCTGGTTCGAGCCTGCCCGGCCATTGACGTGACTTGTTACTGGGGCAAATTGCGCAGGGCCGTCTTGGGGGCGAGGCCCGACGGAAGCTTCCAGGAGTTGTTGAAGAAGTCGGCCCACACGGTCGTTTCTTCATAGACACCCGCAGCGGTCTTCTCATATTTCTGGACGGCGATGTCTGCCAGTCGCGGGAAGAGCCACGCGTTCGAGTTCTTGAAGTCGCCCGCGTGAAACGTGTGGCCGGAGTTCACCACGATGTATTTCCGAGGGCTCATCGGGTTGGGGTAAATGAACGAAACGCCGTGCGTCGCCGGGTCGTATTTCTCGCCGTTCACTTCAATCGAGGTTTTTGTCCATTTAACCGGCAAGCGCGGGGCGATTTTCGCGAGGACAGAATTCGAGCCCGGATCGCCGAACAGAATCAGGTTCTTTTCGAGTTGCATTTCGCTGGTCAGATCGGTGTCGTTGACAATGAGCGGCTTGCCGCGGAACCAGCGGTCGAATTCGGCCGCGAAGCGATCGAGCGTCCAGTTCGCCCAGGCGGCATGGGCTTCGTTCCAGGCTTTGCCGGTTCCGCGGACGCAGACGAACGGCTCCATGAATGCGTCGTCGATGGGGCCCTGCAGATTATGCCGTTTGCGGACGTCGATATTCTTTGGAAATGCCAGCGACGAGTTGTAACTCATCACCCGCCAATGCGAACCTGAGTTCTCGAAATAGACTCCGGGCAACAGCCCCTCGGCAGCGGCCGCGAGGGGAAGCGTATCGCCGTCAATCTCGACCGTTGGCGCCAGATCGCGGCCCAGTTGGAGCACAGCCACATTTTTGGTCTGCACCTTAAGAACCTGGCGGGCTTCATCGACTTCGGCCTCGACGAGTGTTTCGCGATAGGGAACGATCATTTCTTCGATGGTTACCCAGTCGCAGGTGTTGTATTTGAGGGTATGTGTCGTGAACTTGATGGCGCGCGTTCCGGGATAGATCGCGCGGCCTTCCTGCTGGTGCTCTCGATGAAATGCCATGAAGGCCTGCTTGC
>JAYTRB010000312.1:0-14062 GCA_043746425.1 Planctomycetia bacterium | reverse complement strand
GAGATGAACTTCGGAGAAACCCTCATTATTGCCGGTCTGATTTCACATCAAGTGACGTCCACCACTTCGAAGATTCCATTTCTGGGAGAACTGCCCTGGATTGGCGCGGCGTTTCGCCGCGTTCTTCATAACGAAGCCGAGACCGAGCTGCTGGTCCTGGTGACCCCCGAATTGGTTTCGCCAGTCGACGAATCGCAATTGCCTGATGGTCCGGGACGAAGTACAGTCTCGCCGACTGATCGCGAGCTCTTCTGGAACGGCAACCTGGAAACGCCGCGCTACGCGCCTGACCCTGATGCGCCATCGACGAACTTTGGATTTTCGCCGGGTTATCCATCGGAACCGAACATGATGCTTCCGCCGAACTCGTCAGCCCCGCTGCCCGCCTATGAGGCTGGCAGAGCGCCAGGGTCTGAGACGAACAACAATTTCCGCGCGCCGGCCCCCGAATTCGAGAACGTCCCTCCCACGCCAGACGCTACCCCTCCGGCACCGCAACCTCCCCTGCCTTCAGGAACCGATGCTCCGGCGAATGACGCCGCCGCGGCCGACAAAACACCACAGACCTCGGCAGCGTCCCCTGCGAGAAAGCCGGCCACGGCGCGCCGCATGTCATCGACAACCAATCCTATTCGGCCGCAAAAGCCAACGCGCACCGGCAATCGAAGCAGCCAGGTCATACCGGCATCGGGGAGCAGTCCTGCCGCCGATCGGGGGGCCGACAGGACGGACAGTGGCAGTCGCCCTCCTGGATTGATTTCTCCATAAAAAGTTTGCTCAGGTTCCTTAGCCGACGGCCGCAGATTCCCATGTGGTTGAACCAGAGGTAAAGCATGAAGACTGTTGTACGACTGGCTCTCGTCGACCCCCATGATTCGACACGGACTTCGCTGAAGTCGCTGATGCTGGGGATCGACACCGTCTGGCTCGAGGCCGAGTGCTCGCGCTACGACTTTTTTTTCGATGTCGTGCTGCAAACCCGCCCCGACATCGCGCTGGTGGCGCTCGACGCAGACCCCGCCAAGGGGCTGGCGCTGGTCGCCCGCATTGCACAGGAACTTCCTGACTGCAATGTTCTGGTGATCAGTTCGTCCACCGAAGGCAGTCTGATTCTGCAGGCTATGCGCAATGGCGCCAAGGAATTTTTGAGCCTGCCTTTGAAAATTGAAGACGTATTAACTTCGCTCGAACGCATTCGGCAGACACAGATGACCCGCGCCGGTGAAGGGCAGGTTCGATCGTGCCAGGTCATTACCGTAGCCGGCGCCAGCGGCGGCGTGGGCTGCACGTCGCTGGCCGTCAACATCGGCTGCATTCTCGCCCGCAACGAACAGAACAGCGTCGTCGTGATTGACCTCGATTTCGCTCTCGGCGATTCTGACGTCTGGCTCGACATCGTTCCCGACTACACAATTCAGGACGTCGCCGAGAACATTACCCGGCTCGACTATTCGCTGCTTAAGCGGTCGCTTACGCGCCACGACTGCGGTCTGTTTCTCCTCCCCCGCCCCGTCCATCTCGACGACGATGTAAGAATCACGGCCGATCAACTCCGCCGCGTCATTGCGCTCCTCAAAACGACATTCACGCACCTCATCATTGATACCAGTAAGAGTTTTGGGCCACTCGACATTGCTGCCATGGAGACTGCCGAGAACGTGCTCCTCATCACGCAGCTCGATCTTCCCTGCCTGCGAAATGTGGTGCGGCTGATGCAATATTTCGAGCACATCGACGGGCTAACCGAAAAAATTCGCATTGTCGTGAACCGCGTAGGACTCGAAGACACGCAGATTAGTCTCAATAAGGCCATCGAGACCTTCGGGCGTGAAATCGCCTGGCAGATTCCCAATGACTTTGCGACAATGGTAGAAGCCCGCAATAACGGCGTGCCATTGATGATGCAGGCCCCACGTGCCAAACTGACCCGCGCCCTCGAACAGCTTGCTCAGCAACTCAGTCAGGTCGAAGGCGCCAAGCCGGAAATCGAAGAAAAAAAGGCTCGCAAAGGTTTGTTCGGCTTCCTGGGAAGTGGAGCCAAAAGTCCAGCGAAATGACGATCGCCTGGGCCAGGGTATATGGCATTGACTCCCGTCTACATTTTGCGTGCCAGCTACAAATGCCATGAACATTTCCTGGATCACCCGTCTGCATGACGATTTGATCCGCCTGCGCCGAGACGCGCGCGGATGGGGGAATCGTCCCGGTGGAAAACCGTACGTTGAACCCACCGCCTTGGCCGCGCTGTCGCTGGCAGCCTCTGAACCAGCCACGAATGCCAGTCGCTCTCGCGATGCCGTCGCCCAGTCAGCCGACTGGCTGGCTGAACTTCAGCAGGAAGATGGTTCATTGGGCATCTCGCCCGATTTGCCGCAGCCCCACTGGACAACCCCGCTGGGGGTTCTTGTTTGGTCGGCAGCCGGTGGTGGATCGACGGACGCGACCATCCGGGCCAAAAAAGCACAGCGAAAGGCCATCGCCTGGCTCCTCTTGCAAAGCGGCGAAACCTGGAACCCCACTGCCGACACCCCCTATGGTCACGATACTCGCATTCCGGGCTGGCCCTGGGTCGAAAAGACGCATAGCTGGCTCGAACCGACAGCACTGGCTGTGCTGGCTTTGCGCCTCTCAGGCCAAGCGGCACACCCGCGTTCACACGACGGCGTCCGCCTTATTCACGACCGGGCCATCCGCACTGGCGGCTGGAACTACGGCAATTCAGCCGTGTTCGGGGCCGACCTCCGCCCGCAGCCGGCCCCAACGGGACTGGCGCTTCTGGCACTCGCGACGGTCGATGATTTCGATGAGCCCGTTGTAGAGCGCGGCTGCACTTATCTCGAAAAAATCCTGCCGACGACCCATGCACCGCAATCGCTTTGCTTTGGAATGCTCGCACTTTCGGCTTGGGGAAGGCGTCCGGCCAATGCCGAAGAATTATTGACAACGGCCTATGACGGTGCGGCACGCAGTTCAAACTCAATTGCCCAACTGGCGTACTTGCTTCTGGCCGCGGGGCCACGCGCACTGGTATTGTTGGGGGTCGCACCCCTTCCAGGTGTCGAGACTGAGCCCAAAAGATGAACGCCGACAACCGCTCTGAATCTCCTCCATCTACCGCTAGTAGTAGCAGCGCTGCGTCTCTTCCCCCGGCGGGAAGTGTACTCCCATTGCCTCCGCCGAAACTTTCACGCCGCGAACTGCTGCTCGGCACCGGAGGCCTCGCGGCGGCAGCCGCCACAGGCGCCTTGGTCTGGAAGAACTCCGGATATTTCCAGCGAGCATCGGTCGTCATTGCCAAAGCTCACGTCTACGGCCCAGAACTGATCGACATTATTCGTCACGGTCTCGAAGAGCTGGGAATAGGAGCCAAGACCATTCGTGGTAAGTCAGTCTTGTTGAAACCAAACCTCGTCGAACCCTCAGTCGTGGCGCCGCATGTCAATACGCACCCGCAGTTCGTCCGTGCTGTGACCGAAGTCTTTCGCCGCTGGGACGCACGCGAGGTGTTCGTTGCCGAGGGACAGGGACATTGCCGCGACACCTTTTTTGTGCTCGAGCAATCGGGTCTCGAACAAGTTCTTGATGACGACAAAATCGGCTTCGTCGACTTGAATTACGACGACGTCTTTTCAAAGCAGAACGACCTGGGCTGCACTAAACTCGCGAAGCTCTATCTGCCCGAATCTTTGCGCCGCGCTGATTTCATCGTGTCGCTTCCCAAAATGAAGACCCATCACTGGGCAGGGGTGACGCTGTCGATGAAGAACCTGTTCGGCGTCATGCCTGGCGTGTGCTATGGCTGGCCGAAAAACGTGCTCCACCACGCGGGCATCAACCAGTCGATTCTCGATATCAACGCTGCCGTGCGCCCCAGCCTGGCAATTGTCGACGGCATCGTCGGCATGGAGGGCGACGGACCGATTATGGGAACTCCCATCACGGCGAATCTGGTCGTCATGGGAACGAATCTGCCGGCCGTCGACGCCACATGCGCCCGGCTCATGGGATTTGACCCGCTTCGCATCGAGTACCTTCGCAACGCCAACGGCAGGTTGGGGCCCATCGCCGAAGGCCAAATCGAACAGCGCGGCGAACCTCTATCCCAACAGATGAAGATGTTTACGATGCCTGATCACCCGCATTTCAAACAGTTTCGAGCGTAGGACCGCTGTGATGCCGATGAACTGCTCCCGAGGCTGCCGGTACCGGGGTGCTGCGCTCGCTTCCACCGGGCCATGCAACTCGCGTTTGCGAGCAAACATCAGCCATCGAACTTTCCATCCTATCGAAAGGGGGCAGGGGGGAAACGTGCCAAGTTCGGTACACTTTCATGCCGATGGTTCCGTTCACCGGCTGACCATCGATTGATCGGGCACGAAGGATTGACAAATACCCTCACCACCCTCATTGCTGCCCGCCTTGCAAAAAGAGGGATGGATACGAGCTCCGGCGATGGCGACAAGTTTTTCGCGCCGCATTCGAACCGATGATTTACGATGAGTGGGCTGAGTATTTCAAATTTCGACGTTTCGCCGTAAAATAAGGTGCCTTTCAGTCGGAAATGCCGCAAATCAAAATCTCTGAAAACGCCTTAATATGCCCACCATCGCCATCCTCGGCGCCAGTCGCAATCGCCGCAAGTTCGGAAACAAAGCAGTCCGCGCTTATCTTCAGCAGGGCTATGAAGTCTTTCCGATCAATCTGCGCGCCACAGAGATTGAGGGCCTGAAGGCCTATCCCGATCTGGCTTCAGTACCGGTGAAGCACCTCGACCGCATCAGCGTCTATATTCCTCCTGAAGTGGCGCTGGGCCTGCTCGAAGAAATTCATGCGCGAGGCGCGACAGAGGTGTGGTTCAATCCAGGGAGCGACAGCCCGGCAGTTGTGACTCGCGCTGAAAAGCTCGGTCTCGAAATCATCCGCGCATGCAGCATCGTCGACGTCGGTGCGAGCCCGAGCGAGTTTTCTTAAAAATCGTCGGCAAGTCCCGCGCGAAACCGTAAGCCGGAGGCGAGTCGATGCGCGACGTTGTTCCGTCATGCATTTTCGTCGTTACAATTTCACGCTCCGCAGCCGCAGGGCGTTGCTGACGACTGAAAGCGAACTCAGGCTCATGGCGACACTGGCCCAGATTGGTGTGATGGCGATTCCGAAGACCGGGTACAAAAGTCCGGCAGCAATGGGAATGCTGGCGGTGTTGTAAAGGAAGGCCAGAAACAGATTTTGCCGAATGTTCTTGACGGTGGCCCGACTCAAACTCCGGGCGCGGGCGATCGAACGCAGATCGCCTTTGACCAGCGTGATTCCCGCACTCTCCATCGCTACATCGGTTCCTGTGCCCATAGCAATGCCGACTTGTGCCTGGGCCAGGGCCGGGGCGTCGTTGATGCCATCGCCAGCCATCACCACGATCCGACCTTCGGCTTGCAACCGCCGCACGACTTCACTTTTTTGTTCCGGCAGCACCTCAGCGATCGTTTCATCGATACCCAGCTGCCGCGCCACTGCCTCGGCGGTGCGGCGACTATCGCCGGTGAGCATAATGATTCGCAACCCTTCGGCATGCAGCAGGCGGATCGCTTCGGGAGTTGACGACTTGATCTGGTCGGCGACACCGATAAGTCCTGCCAGCCGACCGTCAACCGCGACGATCATGACGCTCTGCCCGTCACCACCCAGAGCAGTCAGCCGGGGCTCAAGCGAACGGATGTCGATCTTGAGATCGGCCATGAGCGCTGCGTTTCCGAAAGCGACAGCCCGGCCCGCGACATTGCCTTTGACCCCTTTGCCGGTGACCGACCGAAAGTCGGCGGCGGCGGCAAGGGTCAGCCCCTTATCGGTGGCGGCCTTGACGATGGCAGCGGCCAGTGGATGTTCGCTTGCCCGTTCGAGACTGGCCGTGAAACGCAAAATGTCGTCGGCCGCGAAACCAGCGACCGGTTCAAGGGTGGCAACTTTCGGCATTCCTTCGGTCAGGGTTCCCGTCTTGTCGACTACGAGCGTGTCCGCCTGTTGCAGAACTTCAAGAGCTTCGGCGCTTTTGAACAGCACTCCCGCTTCGGCACCGCGTCCTGTTCCCACCATTACCGCCATGGGCGTAGCCAGCCCCAACGCACACGGACAGGCTACAATCAATACGGCGACTGAGTTTACCAGGGCATGGGCCAAACGCGGCTCGGCGCCCCAGATGCTCCAAACGGCAAATGTCAAAACGCTGATGAGAACGACGCCTGGAACGAAAAACCGCGCGACTCGGTCGACGACGCGCTCAATGGGGGCTCGGCTGCGCTGAGCTTCGCCGACCATCTTGACGATGCGGGCCAATAACGTGTCGGAACCGACCCGCTCGGCGCGCATAAGCAGCGCCCCAGCGCCATTGATCGTCGCTGCCACGACTTTGCCTCCCTCGCCTTTTTCGACAGGCAGCGGCTCGCCCGAAATCATCGACTCGTCGACGCTGCTGTTACCTTCGACGACAACTCCATCGGCGGGCACCTTCTCGCCCGGCCGGACGCGCAACAGATCGCCCGCCCGGATTTGTTCGAGAAGTACGTCTTCTTCGATCCTTCCGTCGCGCAAGCGGCGCGCCGTTCGGGGGGCGAGCTTCAAGAGGGCCTTGATCGCAGCGCTCGTCTTACCACGGGCCTTGAGCTCGAGTACCTGCCCGAGCAGAATCAACACCGTGACGACAACCGCCGTGTCGAAGTAGGGCATGACGACGTCGCCGTGCTCGCGAAAGCCTTGTGGAAACACTTCAGGCACGATGGTAGCCGCCAGACTGTAGAGATACGCCGACCCAACCCCGAGCGCGATCAAGGTGAACATATTGGGACTGACATTGCGAAACGAAAGCCATGCCCGCTCAAAGAAAGGCCAGCCACACCAGCCGACCACAGCGCTGGCCAGTACGAGTTGCACCCAATTTAGTAAAGTCGCGTAATCGTGCAGCCGATTGCCGGGAATCATGTCGGCCATGGCGATAATAAAAACGGGCAGACCCAGGGCAAGCCCGACCCAGAACCGTTTCGTCATGTCGAGCAATTCAGGATTGGGGCCCTCGTCGAGGGTGATCGTGCGCGCTTCGAGGGCCATGCCGCACTTGGGGCACGGACCAGGACGATCGCTCACCACTTCGGGGTCCATCGGGCAAATGTATTCCATCTTGGTGGCTGGCGCGCTCGGCGCCAAATCGAGGCTCATTCCGCAGATCGTGCAGGCCGCTGGATGGTTTTCGCGGACATCGGGGTGCGTCGGACAGGTGTATTTGGATCCGGGGGCGACAGCGGGCGCGGCTTGTTTCGACGGGCTGTCAGCGACCACGCCGAGTTGACCGAGCTGCACGACAACTGGCGACGCCGGGGCCAGATACCTTTCGGGATCGGCCCGAAACTTATGCACGCAATGCGTACTGCAGAAATAATAGGTCTTCCCGGAATGCGCGACCGTACCTGCCGGCTTAGCCGGGTCAACTGACATTCCGCAGACCGGGTCGATCTCAATTGGACCGACGCGTTCTGGGTCGATAGAGTGATGCTGATCGTTTTCGTTAGCGACGGACATAATGATTAACCGTATGCATTTCCCGTGCCCAGGTTAAAGCAGCACTCTTGCGATTTTTGAGTCGGGCTTGGGAGCGAGGAAGGTTTCTCTCCGTCATTTCAAGAATTCCCGTTCGCCAGTCGCGCGAGCAGAGAAGCGAGCCCTATCAGCCACCTTACGATTCCAGTCTTTGGTCAAAACATGTGCAATCGTCCAACCAAAAGTCCTTTAGAAGGCGAGGGCGCGTCAGGTTATGTTCGAGGACATCGGAATCGCGATAGCAGGCGCGGACGTCAATACAGGATTCCACAGCGGTACATCGCATCGCCAGCGCGATGGGCTGCCAGATCGCCGCGAGGTCGTGACTGCCCGACCGTGCGAGCGACATCGAGTTCGAAAGCGAAATTCTGGTTGCGGTCGTTTTCGAGACGTCGCAAGAGGGCCGACAAGTCCTGCGACCGTTTGCACCCGTCTCGTCTTGCATCCGACTGTTGGCGTTGATTTCCATTGGTCTAATTGCGGGAGGTATCGGGTTCTTATCAGCCGCTCGGCTGGCCGGCATCACTATTTGAGTTTCGTAGGGGGTGGGGTACGGTATTTTACCGCCAGTTGATCGAACAGAAACGCGAACACGTCGACGGTCTGTTCGATACGCTCTGACAGGGCCGTCCCCGCGCCATGGCCCGAATTTGAGCTTGTACGAAGTAGAATGGGCACATCCGACGGTGCGGCGGCTTGCAGGCGTGCGGTCATTTTGCGCGACTGCATCGGATCGACGCGCGGGTCGTTGGCGCCGGTCAAAAATAAGACCGCAGGATATTTCGTGCCATCGTTGACATGATGATATGGGGAATAGGCGTACAAAGCGCGGAAGTGATCGGGATTCGCGACCGTACCGAATTCAGAGATGTTAAAGACACCGTTGGCCGACAGTTCGACGCGAAGCATGTCGTAGATACCGACGTGCGAAACGACGGCCTTCATCAACTGCGGATGCTGCGTGAAGGTGGCGCCCATGAGCAATCCCCCATTGCTTCCGCCTTCAATTGCCAGTTTGGGAGAAGATGTAAAACCGCGGTCGATCAACCGGTTCAGTACGGCGGCAAAGTCGTCGAAGACATTCTGCTTGTTCGTCAGATTTCCCTGCACGTGCCAGGGCTCGCCGAATTCGCCCCCACCTCGCAGGTTGGCGACCGCATGAATGAAACCCTGGTCGAAGAGAACGCGGTCGATGGCTCGAAACGTGGGGGTGATGCTGACGCCGTAACCGCCATAACCGGTAACCAGTGTCGGGTTTGATCCGTCGCGCTTGATGCCTTTGGGGTGAATGATGCTGACAGGAATTGTCGTGCCGTCTTTGGAAATGGCGAAATCGCGAACGACCTCGACGTCGCTGAAATCGACCGGCGATTTCGTCGCCAGTCCCGTCTTGACGGTCTTGCCGCTTGCGGCGTGAAACGAGTAGTAAGCGGGGGGCTCGACGAATGACGTGCTGCTGAAATAGACGTCGTCGCCATCCGTTTTCGTGAGTCCTCCGATGGAGGACAACGGCGCCTGCTGTGGACCTTCCAGGGGTTTACCTTCGAGATCGAAGACGCGCAATTCTGAAGGGCCGCCTTGTTGATACACTACATACAGTCGTTGCTTCGTCGCCAGCATGCCGGGGGGCGCGTGATAGAAACTGTTGACGATGGTGTCGGGGCCTTCGGCAACAATTGTCGTGGCCCGGCCCAGATCCGGGTGGGCGATCTGAACGCGAATGATCTTGCCATGGGGCGCGGCAGCGCGTGACATCAGATACAGGTCGCCAGCGGGTCCAAACGTGGCTTGGATGATTCGATCGGGGAAGTCAGCCAGTCGATTCCATTTGCCATCGGGCGACCGCAAAAAATGGGCGAACTCACCACCATCGCCATTCTGCATTGTCGCCAGCAGATATCCCGATTCGTCGTCCATCTCGAACTCGATTTCGGCCACCCGCGGAAAGTCTTTGCCGAGTTCATAGGTGTCGTCTTGAGTGGCCGTTCCCAGTTTGTGGAAGTAGACCTGCTGAAAGAAATCCAAATCGGCGGCGGGCCGTTCGCCCGCGCGCGGATGCCGTGTGTAGAAGACGCCGCTGCCGTCAGGCATCCAGGCCAGATCTCCCCCCGCAGTACCGGAGTTGACGCGGGGAATGGATTCGTAAATCTCGCGCCCGCTGGCGGACTCGTAAAAGTGGATGTCTCCCGCTTCGGTACCCGCATGTGACAAAGAGACCGCAACCACCCGGCCATCGGGCGCGGGAACAAACCAGTCGATCGAGGTCGTCCCCTTTTCGTCCAAAATGTTCGGGTCAACCAGCACGCGGGCTGCCTGGGGCGCATCATCCTCGCCGAGGACTATCAGAAATGGCTGCTGTCTGGGCGGCTCACGTTTGATGGCGAAGAGCGTTCCCCGACGACAGGCGAGGCTTGAGTAACCCAGCGTTTTCGCCGACATGATTTCGGTTACGCGTGTCCGGATCTCGGCCACGTGCGGCAAATGGTCGAGAAAGGCACGTGCGTGAGCGTTTTGCGCATCGCTCCACGCTTTGACCTGGGCGTCATTCCAGTCCTCGAGCCAGCGGTATTCGTCCTGCACGGTAACGGCATGATAGACGTCGGCGACCGGCCGTTGAGGGGTGTCGGGAGGCATGGCGCCGATTCCAGAGGTCATGACGAAGCAGGCAAACGCGGCCGCAATTGTAATTCGCATCGAAAATGACTCCCGTTTCAATCGCCAGACTGTTCTCAGGCCAGGCTGCGCGGGACTTACAAAATGTTTATGAAGCAGGTCGAATGCCCAACGATCCAAACAACAGTGCGCGTCAGCCTCGATAGTCAAACCTACTTTTGGCCGATGCAGTACAGGTTCTGGTCAGTGCGCATGAAGATTTGACCGCCGCTAATGGCCGGCGAGGCGTTGGTGCGGCTCTCATCGTCGGCAAACGTATTGTGGGCCAGCAGATTGAATTTCGGCCCCGCGGCGATGACGAATGTGCCCTTGTTTTGCGAGACGATATACAGCTTGCCATCGGCCAATACAGGAGATGACCAGACTCTCCCGGGCTCAGGATCCAGCCGATGTTCGTATACCGTCGCCCCGGTCGTTGCATTCTGGCAACAGACGCCCCCTCCGCTTTCGGCGACCCAGTACAAATGGCCATCGAGATAAATCGGAGAGCCAACATTCGACCCTTTGTTCTGTCGCCACAGTCCATGCGAGGCGGTGACATCACCGGTCCCCCCCATACGAACTGCCAGCGACGTCGACCCACCGCCAATGGCAAAGACGAAGTCGGCATGCGCCACGACGCTGGGGCACACATACCGATGCACGCCATCGGCATCCCAGAGCGGCTTGCCGTCGTGCGGATTGAAACTTCGCAGCCGGTTGTCAGTGCTGACAACCAGTTCTGTGCGTTCCTTGCCGGCGATGACGAGAGGCGTATTCCACGCCGAGTTGATTTCGCCTGCCCGCCATTTTTCGGCACCAGAGAGCTTATCGAGAGCGACCAGCGAGCGGCTCTCGATGCTCGCGTTGACAATCAGGTAATTATCAAACAGAACGGGCGAACTTCCCGAGCCCCAACCATTGATGCCGTCGCCGACTGAGACGTGCCAGAGTTGCTCCTTTCCGTCGAGGTCGAAACAATACACCCCCGACTTGCCGAAAAAAATGTAGAGACGCTCGCCGTCGGTGACTGGTGTACTGGCCGCGTAGCCATGATATGAGCCCTCTCCGCCGTACTGATGCTCGGGCAATTCAGGTTCAAAAACCTTGCTCCATAGGACTTTTCCGGTATGCCGTTCAAAACACAAGACATGCCGACGAAGGTCTTTATGCTGGCCTTGATTCGCCTCCAGGCCGTAGCCCGAATAGCACGTCAGATAGATGCGATCGCGAATGGTGATGGGGCATGAGGCGCCGGGGCCGGGAAGCGGGGTTTTCCAGACGACGTTTTCTGTCGACGACCATTTCAGCGGCAGCCCCGTCTCGTCACTGATCCCTGATCCGCCGGGACCACGAAACTGCGTCCAATCGCTGGCGGTACCGATTTCCGAAAGCGACAACACCAACAGACCAATCGGTACTAACCGCCAGGCCGAAGTCCGCAGCCAAGATCGCAGTCGAACTTGACGACGACTTGCGCAATCCTTGAGGCTTAGCCGGAACTTCTGGAGACGTTTGTATCGCATTGCGGGCTCCTCAGGCAGGTGTGTTCGACGGGACGCAAAGAGTCTAGCCAATGTCGCCAGCCTTAACCACGGACTGATGGTAAACCTCCGCCACGAGACGAGTGAACGCCAACGCCGAGTAAGCTATTCTTCTTTTCCATTCTCGGCTGCTGTAGAGGCACATCACTCATCTGCACTTCAAATGGGCGCCGCCTGCCGGTAAGGGATTGCGCAAAGGCCAGCCATGTTACACACCCGACCGTTGATTGGTGTGATGCTGCTGAACGGTGGCCCACCGAGTGCTACTTCCGGCGACCTGATTGGCGGCCAACGGCGTGGGCGCGTTGCTTACTCTGCAGAAGTTCGGGATGTGCCCGATAACGCTCGCGAGGCGACGCTCTGGCTGCCATTTCGATCGACGAACGAGTGACGGACGATCTCGCATATCGATGTCCGTTCGGATGTGCCGACGACCGTCAAACGAGAGATCGAGTATGGCAAACAGGTGCTGTCATTGACGGTACCTAATCCTGCCGGAAAACCGGTTCGCTTCAAGTTGGAGTTCGACGTAATGCGCCGCGAGCGATGAAGATCGGTGTCGCCTAAAACACGAAAGCCCCTTCTGTGTAGCAATACACAAAAGAGGCTTTTTCAGCAGCCGGTTCGAATCGCATTACGGTTGCCGAATTCCACAGAATTCAGCCCATCGTCTGGTCTTGTGCCCAGATCTTTGACGGGTTCGACTGTAGAAACCTTGCAGTCCCTTTCGAAGGATTTGAATTTTCGGGGCTAATGACCCGTTACGGCAAACCACGTTGTGCCGGTTCCGGCCGGCAATTCGCCAGCGACGTCGCCTGCATGTGCCGGACCAATAAAAACAATGGGCGCGAAGATCGGCTCGGGGAGCGAAATTCTGGCGTGAATTTCAGCATCGCCGCCGGGATTGGTTTTCGTCTGCGTCGTCGCCGGAAAGGCCTTGGTCGCGAAATTGAAGAACTCCGCCTCCATGTTACTGTTGACTGTCGTGCAGCTCACAATCGCTTTGAAGAAGGGAACCGGGTTGTTGCCGGCATCGGGAGTTCCCGGCGCAAAGACGAGCCGATGCAAGCGAACGCGCAGCTCGCCATCGACGGTCAGCAGGCCATCGGCGTCCTCGACGCACCACGGCAATCCGGCCCCGATGTTTCCGTTGATGTTCGTCCCAGGACAATTGCCCATCATGGTGCTGAACGCGAGAAGCGCGTCGTCGCGATCATCGAAATCGGCGCGCGCCTCACGCCCGCGCGCGAGCGCGGCGGCCGCGACTGCCGCGGCGGGTAAAGTTTCCATCCATTGACGTCTGCTGGTTTTCATGTGTGCTGGTTCCTGGAAGTTTGAATGATGCAAAAAAACGACGACTCACGAACCGAATCAAGCGAAAGGGTTCCGGCTGTGCCAGACCATTTCCCGGAAGGCTCAATGGGTGAACCGTTTGGCGGTCAGAAGCCCTGCAAGGCCTTCCCGGCATATTGATTCTGCCGGGTATCATCCCGTTAAATGGCGAAATTCGGCAATATCGGAACGAACGCCGCAAATGACGGGATGAGGTCGGTGCCATTGCGGCACTGCCGTCTCAGGGCGCTATGCTATATTCCATCTTTTTCGGAGAACCCAATGGCGCTTGAACGCGATCTCAAAAAAACTGTGGATTTCAAGCGATTCACTAAAGTTGCTGGGCAATTGGCGTATTATGTATAATTGCGGGCAGCGGAAAAAACGTTCGTTGACTGGCATCTCTTCCTTCTACCGCGGATCACTGGGCCCTTTGCAGACTTCGAAGTCACTCTCACGATGGAATTGTGTAGTATGGCTGGTCCTGCGCCGCTACATGTCTTGATTGTCGAAGATCGCCCGTCTGATGTGCTCTTGATGGTCGAGGAACTCAGGCAGGCCGGTTTCGACCCGACTTGGGAATGCGTACAAACCGAGTCCGACTTCGTGGCCCGCCTCGCCTCAGCTCCGGAACTGATTCTCTCCGATTATCGCCTGCTGCAATTCGACGTACTGCGCGCCTTGTCTTGCTTGCGCGAGCGGGGGCTCGATATTCCCCTCATTATCGTTTCAAAAGGCATCGGCGAGGATCTGGCCGTCGAGGCAATGAAAGACGGCGCCGCCGACTTCGTACTGAAAGATCGGCTCGGCCGGCTCGGTCTGGCGGTGACGCAGGCGCTCTCACAAAAGAAACAGCGCGAATCGTTGTGGCACGACGAGCGCGCGGTGCTTGAGAACCAGCAACGGACGCGGCTGATATTGGATACCGCCAATGATCCCTTCATCGTCATGGATCG
>JAYTRB010000311.1:0-2791 GCA_043746425.1 Planctomycetia bacterium | reverse complement strand
CTGATCAATACGGCCCGCGGGCCGCTGGTGAAAGAGACAGACCTGATCGAGGCGCTGAAATCTCGGCACATCGCCGCAGCGGGGCTCGACGTCTTCGAGATTGAACCGCTTCCGCTCGACAGCCCGCTGCTGGCCCTCGATAATGTGTTGCTCAGCGGTCACGTTGCCGGCCTCGACGACGACTCGGCGCACGACACATCGAAGATGTGTGCCGAGATCATCGTCGGCCTCCAGCAGGGACGCTGGCCCGAAGGGTGCGTGCAGAACTTGAAGGCCGGTCACGCCGGCTGGAAGTGGTGAAAACGCGAGACTGGCAGTCTTGGAATCTAAATCTCGCAGGCGCAGCACCCCGGCTTCCCTGAAGCAGCCGGGGTGCTGGCGTGCAAACAGTGCCACTACCGCGCGCCGATGTGCCGGTTGCATCATCTAGCGCGTTTTTTTGGATGGCGCAGCGCACGGAGAACACACCCTTCAGTCAATTCAGACGGATTTGCACGTCCCTGCCAGTTCGGGCGCTCCGGCCGCTGAATAGAAAGCAATTGATCGAGGCTGTGCCAGACGACCGATCAAAAAGAGAATGAAACATTCCGTCGCCCGACAGGCTCGTCGAGCTCGCTAGGTTGCGGAGGAGTCGTTCACCAGGTTGTCATCATGCGTTTCCTGCCTGCTATTCTTGTTTTCGGAGCAGCAGGAGCCGGTTACATTCATTCGCAGGAGGGGCTCATCCGGAGTCTCTCGCCGGCGAACTGGATTTCTGACGAAGGGGCCGTCGCCGTCGGTGATTCGGCTGCCGTTGAACGCCTGGCCACAGCGCCCAGGGAAGAGATCGTCGTCGTCCCCGGTCCCGAGATTTCAAACTTTGGGGACGTATTCCGGTTTGATTTGTCGCCGCAGGCCATCACGCAGAAGTGGAGTCGAGTATCGACCGGCCTGGGCGATCTTCGCTTTCAGGGATATCGCGTTCCGCTGGTAACCGGGACGGATGAATCTGACCTGGCGGGAAGCCTGACTTATTACTTCGACGGCCAACCGAAGGCGCGGCGAATTACGTTTCTCGGATCAACCGGAAATCCGCAACGGCTGATCGAGTTCATGACAAAGAACTTCGGATTCCGAAGAATCCAAAATGGAAATGCGCGAACCACGACCTACCGCACGCGCTTCCGATTTTCAGGCATGCTCGAGATTTCTCCGGCCGAAGTTCTCAACAAAAACCTGGCATCGACGAATTACCGGGTCGAGCTGTGGCTCGACCGTTGATTTCGTCAGAGTCGTTCGACAATCGTCGGAATCAGCCGCGACAGCCGGTCTCCCCCGCGGCCGGCGACAGCGATGATTTTCTGAATCTCGACCGGTTCGAGCGCATCGGGCAGACAAATATCGGTCACGATCGAAAAACCAAGCACCCGCAGTCCCGCATGCGCGGCGACAATTACCTCGGGCACTGTCGACATACCGACGAGGTCGGCTCCCATGGCCCGTAACATGCGGTACTCGGCCCGGGTCTCCAGGTTGGGGCCGGCGACGGCCGCGAACACTCCTTTCCGACAAGGAATCGCCAGCTCCAGCGCGGTTTTCTGCGCCACGGCCATGAGCGACCGGTCGTAGGGCTGCGCCATGTCGGGAAACCGCGGCCCCAGAGATTCGTCATTGGGCCCCCGCAGGGGGTTATCTCCCATCAGGTTGATGTGGTCTTCGATGATGACGACGTCGGCTAGATCAAAGTGCGGGTTCATGCCCCCAGCGGCATTCGTGACAATCAGAATCTCGACACCCAGGCTGCGCATCACCCGCACAGGAAACGTCACTTCCTGCATCGAGTAACCCTCGTAGAAATGGAAGCGACCTTCCATCGCCAGAACGTCGACGCCACGCAATCTTCCACACACGAGCTGGCCGGCATGCGATTCAACCGTCGACAGCGGAAAATGTGGAATCTCGCCGTAGGGAATCGTTATCGAAGCCTCGATTTGCGCCGCAAGCCCCCCCAGACCGGTGCCAAGGATAATTCCCACACGGGGCGATTTGGCAGAGCGTTTGCCGATCAGGGCTGCGGCCTCGGCGATTCTGATTCGCAGCTCGGGCACGAAAGGTTCCGTCGAGAGACCAATGAATTAAATGACGTGCTGCGTGCCGGGGCGTCCAGCAAGGTCGGCAACAATGCATTGAAAATCGGGGCGGCTGCGAATCGAGTCGAGATCATGGTCATTCGCCAGATAATCGACGTCGCAGAACCCATGCCGCACGGCATTGCCAAGGGCCTCGATCGCTTCGGCTTTCTGTTCGAGCACCGCGTAGCTGCACGCCAGGTTGTAAAATACTTCGGGGTCTTTCGGGCGAAGACGGGCCAGACGCAGATCAACCTGTAACGCCCGCCGATGGCAGCCTTTCTGTGTGAACAACCCCCCCAAGTTTACCAGGACTTCCACATAATTCGGATCGCGGCTAAGAATCCGTTCATAGAACTCAATCTCGAAATCGAGCTGCGAACGCTTGCGAAGAGTGGCCAATCGACAGCCCGTGCCCAGCTCTTCGTGCGCCATATTCGCACACTTCTCGTTTTCGCTTGGCATGATCGCAGGTTTCCCATTCGAGAGTCGGCCCGGTTCTGAACAAGCATTCTGGGGCTTCGTGCCGCAGCTGTCCTAAACCCTTCCTGATTTCATTATACGCAGCCTTCTGATACGGGCAATCGACGAATCCCGGTGAGCCGGATTATTCACCCCTAAATATGAACCCGAAGCATCCCCGAGGATCGTAGGCCCACTTCGCTCGCTCACAGCTTGGATTG
>JAYTRB010000310.1:0-14677 GCA_043746425.1 Planctomycetia bacterium | reverse complement strand
ACGGCATGCCGGTCTTTTTCCCGCTCGTCTTCGGTCAGTTGTCGCGCAACGGCCACCGCTGACTGCCCAGCCAATGTCGCTTCGGCATTTACCAGGCGGCCGAACGGACTGGTGACAGGCCGGGCGGCTTTCGCGCGGGCTTCGACTTTCTCAAGCCCACGCGCCGCCCGCTCTAGATCGGGCTTGAGATCAAGCGCCTTTTTATAATGCGTCACGGCCTGGGCAAAGTTCCCCAATTCGCAATAAACGTTCCCCAGGTTGAGATAGGCATCGGCCATGCGCGGGTCCAGCCGAATCGCTTCGCGATAAGCCGGAACCGCCAGGTTCCACTGTTTGAGGTGCTTGTAGGCATAGCCCAGGTTGTAAAAGGCGACGCCCGATTTCTTTTCAATCTGGACGGCGCGGCGGAGCACTTCGGCGGCCTTTTGATAATTTCCCATGCGGTTGTAAACGGCGCCCAGATTGATCCAAGACGCTCCGCGGCGAGGATTAAGGCGCGTGACGCGCTCGAAGTGCTTGACGGCCGGTTCGTAGGCTTGGAGCAGAAAGTGCGCCATGGCCAGCCCTTCGTGCAATTCCGCATCGAGGTCGTTGATCTGGCGCGCCTCTTCGAACGCAGCCAGAGCATCCTGCAATCGGCCCGCGCTGAGATTTTCGTGACCGGTGCGACGCAGATCTTCAAACGACAATGAATTTGTCATGGTGGCTTCATGCACCAGTCATGCGAGAGCAATTATTTTGCTGCGGGGCGTCTCTTCAAATCGAATTTTGCCTTCGCGCGCCAGCCAGCCAACCCCCTGCATTACCGTATCGCGCGAAGCGTCGATTTCTTTGGCGAGCTTACTCAATGTGACGGGGCCATTAATTTCGAGATAGTGCCAGATCTTGCCCGCCACACAGCCAATGTCGACGGTTTCATCGGTAACCGATTCGGTAACCATGATTTCGACTCCTTTCAATTGCAAATTGACGGTCGTCAATTGCAAGTTGACGGTCGCGAAACGACAATTGCCAGTTCGCCATGCCAGTCTGGAAATCGCTCGACAATCATAACCAGTACTCCTCCCTGAAGTTGTACGCATTATGACAAATAAGTCGCGGCCATTCAAGACGTCGCTGGGTATCGTCCGTTTCCGGCTCATCGGTGAATCGAGTCTGGATTCGGGATGAGCGAACAGATGGGCTGGATGGACTCAAAAAAAACAAAAAAACCCCGCCGTGCCGGAGCACGACGGGGGCGGATTCGCGGGAATCCGTGGTTGTTCCTTCGCCCGGTTGAAGATCACTGTCAGCGTACGCGTGCCTGGAAAGTGGCCACACCGCCTTGGCGGCCCGCCAGTGGCTCGTCCAGAACCCATTTCAGCAACAGACTTCCTTCTCCATTATCTTCTGTGCGGAGCTCTCCGTCCCGATCAAGAGTAGCACTGTCATCAACGTATTCCAGCCGGGGAGTCAGGTTGTCGACCAGCACCACGTCGCGCACCGCGCGGTCGCCCAGGTTATCGAACCGTATCGTAAACGTGACGACGTCTCCCGGCTGAGCAATGGCCTTATCAGCAAGTTTGACGATCCGCAATTTTCCATGTCCGTTGAACCGGTTTTCCTGTCCGACCATCTCCTGATCCTTGAACCGGCTCTGAAGCTCGCCGGCGGAATCGGTTTGGGCGGTAATTATCGGGTTCTGGTCCCGCGTCCAGATGACGGCTGACTGAATGCTGGCAGCCAGGCGCGCCTCGTCGGTCTGATGGATTTGCCCTGTGCGCACGAAACCGAACTCTTCGATCGCGGTCGCGGTATGGTCATGACGTTGGATGGAGATCGGCCTGTCGAGCGCGTCGGACGCAGTCTCGTTCGTCAAGCCGCTGCCGCGCGAGCGCGACAACAGCCGCTCGGTCGCATCGCGCTGGTGCTGGGCAAACGTTCCTTCACGGTTGACAAAGCCCACGCCTGCGAGAGTTCCGACCGATTGCCTGGGCCTGCCGCCCCCAACATCTTCGATCGGCTGACTGATAGCGCTCACCGCAGCAAATCGCGGCGCATAAATTGCGACTCGATTGGTGGGCTTCACCCGGCGAAGCCCCTGGTCATCGCGATATTCGACGGCCGTGTCTTCGGTATCCAGACCCAGCGTCTGCTGGTCGTCGTAATGGATCGGAAGTTCGCGATCGCCTCCGTCAAACAGATATTCGTCGGGGTAAAGCTTGGCGGCCGCGGCAGGAGACTCGTCGATGATCGGACATTCAGCAACTTCAGGAAGCCGCGGTTCGGCGCTGATTCTCAGGATCGCCGCGCTTTCGATCATCCGCCCCTCTTCTCCGGCAGGGGCTTCGTAACTGGCCGGTTTGATGCGAGAAGACTGCGGGACCGCTGCGTGCGGGACATCGGCACGATCTTCGGCCGACCGCGTCGCGACAATTGTGTTCGCGTCGTCGTCGTGAAACGGATCGTTCGCCGTCTTGGCCAGCGGGCGCTGCACTGAACTGCACGAGCACGCCGTGATCACGAGTGCCGAGGCCACCCAGCGGGATGCCGGTCGCGGAATCTGCAATTCGATAATCTGTCGCCAGAGAGTGCTCATCGCTGCACGGCCTCCAAGGACGGAGCTGGCGGTTGAATCGGTGTCGGCTGTTCGAAGAATACGATGGGAGCACCCGTTCCATAGAAGCCTGGTTCGGGGGCCGCCGCGTCGGGCAGTCGCTCGCCCAGGCGGACGATCACCATGGGACGGCCCGCTTCATCGGCAATCGCCAGCACATTTTCGCGCGGGGAGATGAGGCGCGTGCGGTCGGCCGTCGAATTGCGCAGCGGCGCGGCCCGATCGGGTTGTTCGAGATAAATCACTTTTGTTACCAGTCGTCCTTCGAGGGCTTCCGTAATTTCATCGACGGTGAGGGTGATCGGGACGGCAAATTCAATCTCTCGACCGCGAGGGGGATGTAGACGATCGAGCATTTCGACAGTGGGATACAATTCGACCCCGGGAAACCCGGCGAGGTTGCTGATCTTAAGGCGGTAGGTGGCGCCCACCTGCAATCCGACGATTGCAGGGGCTGGCAGCGGTGTGCCGCGTACGTCATCTCGAGTAAAAAAGGAAACCTGTCCTTCCACTCCGGCCAAATCGACACGCACCGGTTGCATGATCGGTTGATACCCGCGTTGGACCGTGGCCCAACGACCGGCAACTCCCGGCGCGGTCGCCTGATCGAGCGGATAGTACCGTCCACGAGATGTCGATTGCGCCTGTGCCGCAGTCGGCGTCCAGATTGCCGTACAGGTCAGCAAGCCGGCAGTCAGAATTGTCTGGCGGCTGAAAAGGCTGACACGCAGACGAGTCGCAGATCGGAGAATCAATCGGGCAGAGAACATTGTGTACTGCGTCCCGAGTCGGGGGGAAAGACTGTTGACGGTCGCTGCACTTGAAGTGCGCTCAGGCGTAACTCCGAACCCTGCCCGCGTTGGTGTGCGGGCAGGGCCTGGGTTTCTTCAATCATGTCACTTTTATCTGCAAGTCGAGGCAGCTCAGTTGGCTTAGTAGTTGCCGAAGACCGGATGATTCTCTTCGTATTCGATGTGACGGACAGGCTCGGGAAGATTGACGCCCGGGGTCTGTTTGACATCAATCACGAAGTGCTCGACAGGGTCGGGAATATGCTGCTTCGAACGGTTGCGCACTGTGTGCGACTTAAGCCCGGCTCTGCCGCCGAACGGCAGATGCGTCGGGCCGGGAAGCCCGATCGGCGTTCCAGTGATCGGCATTCCCCACGAACCAGCCGGTCCGCCATTGCCAATCGGGTTGTACGCTGTTTGCCCGAATCCGCCGGCAGCACCCATCATCATTGCCGGAGGAATAGAGTTACCCTGAGCGCCCATGCCAGAGATCGGCATGGGAGCCACGTGCTGATTTTTTTCGCCGTCGGCTGTCCGTGTGTGGGCGGCCTGCTGGATGGATCCATCGGGCGCGACCATGGCATTGACTTCCGGGCTTTCCATGTCCATATTGCCGACGCGAACGACGGCCAGAATCGTGCCGCGACGATCGGCTTCGGCGACCGGGTCGAGACCCGGGTCAAGCCGCGTCGAGACGAGCGTCTCGACACCGGCGATCGCCAACTCCTGGTGTTGCGGGCTGGGGAGATACACCACCTTGGTGACGAAGTTATTCGCCTGAATCTGATCGAGATCTTCGTCGGTAATCTGAATGGGGACGGCAGAGTGGGCGAGATAGGCGTCGGTTTGCGGGTGAGCCGGGTAAACCTGCATTGTGGGGTAAAGTATGAGCCCCTCACGGTTCGGGAAGTTGGTCATCTTGAGGCGATAGCTGGCCCCCTGTCGGAAGCTGTAACGGCCGGGAGCGTTGAGCTGGTTTTCGGCGTACCCTCCGGGGATCTGCCACCCAATCGTCATTCCTTCGGGCTCAACAAATTTGATTTGAGTCGATCGACTCGAGAAGCTGTTGGCTGAAGCCATACCGATCGGGTTCAGCACGCCGGGGCCGGGCCCGTCGACGGCTGGTCCAGGTCGCAGCATCTGCTCGGCCGGCGGGGCGAAGTAATTTCCACGACGGCCAGTGTCAAAGCTTCCATAGGCTGAGGAAGCGCCGCGAACTTCAGAAATCGGGTAGTTGCTTGAACCCAGGTTGCCGCGGGCGACCACCCCCTCTTCGCCCGACAGGTGGCGGGAGCCACTCATCGACGACATTCGATTGCTACCTCCTGACGTGCACCCGACGCACACGGTAACCAATGTCGCTAAAGCCAAAAAGTAGTACTTCATTACGACCCCCTCAGGTGATTAGACCGAAAGTGGTGACAGGCCGCGACAAGGCGACCATTGTGGTAAACTCGGAAACGCGAATTTCATGGCCGGGCGGAGGCTCGACTGCTGCCGCCGGCTTGATTTTGTTGAACATCTCGGGCGACTTGGCGTCGCCCCCATTGCCAGTGTTTGCTACAATCCCTGCGTCATAAACTGCCTATCTAGAGTTTTCGGTAGATTTCGCCCGGAATCTTTGGCAAAACCCGCTCTTTCCTAACAACATGACAATCTTTTCCAGATTAACAGTTGCCCTTTCTCTGGCGGTCACTGCCGCTTTGGTCTCTGCCGCACCTCCCCGTGTTTCGGGGAATCGGCCGGTCGAGATCGAAGTTCCCATTCCGGATTCCGACCTGCCAGGTTCCGAGCCTGGGCCTGCGGGGTCTCGGGCAGGCGGATTTCTCGCGGCAGTATTTCAAGACGACGCTGAGCCAGTCGCTGAAGGCGTCACGGCCGCAGAAGGCGCCAAGCAGCTTACACCCGCCGCAGAACTCAAGCGGGCCCGCCAGCAGTTACTGAAATACAAATGGATCTCGGCCAAGATCGTCGAAACGGTGACCATTCATGAAAAGAGCTTCAAGGCCGAAGGACGTTACCTGCAAGGGGCCCTTGAACCCGACAACTGGCGCATGCGGCTGGAATTAGTGATTAAAATCGGCGATGCCGAAGGCTCGCTTCTGGAAGTCTGCGATGGCGGGATGCTGTGGACCAGAACGGAAATCGACTTTGGAAAGAAACGCGAGCGCAAAGACAAACGAGAAACCACGCTGACGCGACGTGACGTCGCCAAGATCATGAGCGCGGCCCAGAATTCAATCGATGAAAAAAATCGGACGGCGCTGATTGCGAGCTTCGGACTGGGCGGAATGCCCGCGCTGATCGCGGCCATCGAACAAGACATGAAATTCATCGGAATGAAAGAAGACACGCTCCGTGATCGACCCGTGTATGTGATTCACGGAACCTGGACCGATGCCTTTGCAGGCAAACTGCGCGGGCAACAGCCGGGAAAAGAACAAGCTCCGTCTTTATTGCCGGTGTTTGTTCCCGATGCCGTGCGCGTCTACATCGATCGCGAGACAGGTTTTCCGCACCGCGTTCTGTACCTGAAAAAGATTCCCGGGCGCGAGGTCTCGAAGGCCATGCTGACCCTCGATTTTCTCGACGTCGTTCTAGATCAGCCGCTGAATAATCTTGAATTCGATTATGAACCGCCGGCCGGGGTAACTCCCGTCGAATTGACGAAGCAGTTTCTCGAAATGCTGGCGCCCGCCGAAGTCAAAACAGGCGGCAAGCCACGATAGGTTGAGTTATTCAGGCAGTGTGTGGCCGGCGCGCTCAAGTTTGAAGTGCTTGAGCGCTGTAACGCGTCTGCGGTGCGGGCGAGTCGCTCTCAGCGATTTGACGAAATCAGTGCGAACGACATCAGACCGTGGTCTGCGCCGGCTTGCTCTCTGCTATAGTCGCGTTGACCGCTATAGTCCATCGACGTGAAATTGGGCGTTCAGGGTGATGAGCTGGGTGAGCCCCCCCTGGCGCCGGATCAGATTGACACCACAATTGGCTTGTATGATTTTCGGCGCCAGCCGCAGATCGAGCCCCATGAGATCTGCCACCAGCGCGCGATTGACAACATTGTGCGCGACGACGGCAATTTTTTCACCGGCATGCAGGTCGAGCAGCTTTTCGATGATCGGCCGGGTGCGTCGCAGTACATCGCCGTAGGATTCTCCGCCGAGGTACGGATTCTCCGCCGGGTTTTCGATGAACCGGCGGTGCTCGTCGGGATAGCGCTCGCGGATGGTTCCCCAGTCGAACCCTTCCCAAAGCCCGACGTCGCACTCGTGCAGTAGCGGTTCGACAGCCGGCGTGATTCCCAGTTGCCCCGCGATGGCTTCCGCAGTCTGCCGGGCCCGCAGCATGTTGCTGCTGTAGACCCGGCGTATCGGAAACGATCGCAAAAACTCGGCTGCCGCGCGGGCCTGACGTTCTCCGGTCGGACTGAGCGGCAAGTCGATCGCGTTGCCTTGCAGAATGTACGGCAAGCGCTCATTGGCCTCGGTGGCGCCGTGCCGCACGAGATACAACCAGGTGGCGTCAGATTCTGCGGTAGAATTCATGAAGTGTTCCGGGAAGGTTTTGTGAACGAGTCGCGTGACGGGGCGCTAGCGCGCTGGTTGCTCTACGGCCGCTGGCGCGCTGCGCGCTGTGTATGATTGGATTTTGTGTGTTGCCAGCCGGGCTGCCACGCGAATCGCCTCGATTAATCCGTCCGGCCGAGCCTTGCCCGTCCCGGCAATGTCGAAGGCCGTGCCGTGACTGGGGCTCGTTCGGACAATCGGTAGTCCCAGCGTCACATTGACGGCCCGGTCGAGGCCCACCAGCTTCAGAGCGATGTGCCCCTGGTCGTGATACATCGCCACGACGCCATCGAACTCTCCCTGCACGGCCCGCTTAATCAATGAATCTGCTGGAAGTGGTCCGACGACTGAAATCTGTTCGGCGACGGCGCTTGTGACTGCCGGTAAAATCGTCATCTGTTCCTCGTCGCCAAACAGCCCCTCTTCGCCGGCATGTGGATTGAGGGCGCAAACGGCGATGCGCGGTTCCGGACAACCAATGGTCTTCAAAAACTGGTTGATCAGGCGAATCTTGTCGAGAATCAGCCTGCATGTCAGCAGATCGGGGACACTGCGAATCGATGTATGCAGGGTGACGTGGGCGACACCCACGCTGTGCGGTTTGCTCTCGACGGTGGTAATCCCGCTCAGATAGAGCATCATGGCGAATTCCCGAACGCCGCACATTTCTGCCAGTATTTCTGTGTGACCTGGATAATGCAGGCCGGCCAGATGCAGGGCCGCCTTGCTGAGCGGCGCGGTCGTGATGGCGTCGATCTGGCCGTTCATCGCGGCCTTCGCCGCCGCCACCAGATAATCAAAAGCAGCCTGGCCAGCGCGGCCATCGTTTCGCCCAATAGGTACGGCCGCCGCATTCACCGGAGACGGATTCCAGCATGGGATGACTCGATGGCCTGCATTCCCTTCCTCGATGCTCCCGATCGACTGCACCTCCAGGCCGGCGCCGCAGACCTGCACCGCCCGCCGCAGTACTTCGGGATGACCAACGACGACCGGCCTGCACCAGGTCACGAGCGGCGCCTCGCACCAAGCGCGAACGATGACTTCGGGGCCGATGCCGGCCACGTCTCCAAGTGTCAGGGCAATATGAGGGAGCATTTTTGGAGTGTAGCAGCCGCTCTGCAACAGGTCATCTGTAAAGTCGATGCTGGCTTCCCATAAGGGCGTCCGTTACGATCGTGGGGACTGCCAGCGCTACCCGTTTCATGCGTCATTCCCAGAACATTCGAGGAGAAGTCATAACCATGTCGGACGATCTGTTTTCAGTGGCGGGACAAGTGACGGTCGTGTCGGGGGGCAGCCGCGGAATTGGCCGCGCGCTGGCCGCCGGGTTTGCGCGGCGCGGGGCGCAAGTGGTTATTACGGGTCGCGAAAATGCCACGCTCACCCAGACAGCCGAGGAAATCTCAACGGGGGCTTGCCCGGTTTTTGCGGTTGTCGGCGACGTGGCTGAACTCGAAGATAACCGCCGCTTGATCGCAACGGTCGTCGAAAAGTTTGGCCGCATCGACACGCTGATCAATGTGGCGGGGGTCAACAAACGTAAGCGGGTCGAGACCTTTACTCCCGAAGAATATGATTTCATTCTTAACATCAATTTACGGGGATTATTCTTTCTGTCGCAGGAAGCTGGCAAACAGATGATCGTGCAGAAAAGCGGCACGATTATCAACATCGACTCGCTCAATACCGATTCGCCGCTCAAAGGTGTGCTGCCCTACGCCATCAGTAAGGCCGGGGTAAGCATGATGACGCGCGGCATGGCTGCTGAATGGGGCGAACACGGAGTACGAGTGAATGCCATCGCCCCCGGTTTCATTCTCACCGATCTGACGAATAAACTGTGGTCGAACCCCTCGATGCAGGCTTGGGGACAGGCGAA
The DNA here is from genome assembly GCA_043746425.1 of Planctomycetia bacterium. Taxonomy (GTDB): domain Bacteria; phylum Planctomycetota; class Planctomycetia; order Planctomycetales; family Planctomycetaceae; genus JACQFH01. The sequence continues at coordinate 5,842 of JAYTRB010000310.1, read as the reverse complement.
TACGCCTCTGAAACGGCTGGGGCACGTTGACGATCTGGTTGGCACGGCAGTTTACCTCGCGTCCGCGGCATCGGCCTTCATGACGGGACAAGTGCTGTACGTCGACGGAGGAATCTCAGCGGGAACTCTCTGGCCGATTGAGCTGTAACGGCAGATCGATTCCAGGCCAAATATTGCAAAGTCGAGACCTGCGACGCGTTTGGCATCGTCAGCAGGCGGCAACCTGAGGTGAAGCACAATCGCGCTGTGCATCTTTGTGGGAAATGACACCTGTGACCGCAATGGAAACCACGATCGCCGGGAACTACCGCACCGTGCAGCAGCGAATTGCGGCAGCTTGCCGACAGGCAGGGCGCGATCCTGCGTCGGTAACGCTGGTCGCAGTCACCAAATACGCGCAGATTGAATGGGTTCAAACATTGGTCGGGCTCGGCGCTGTCGAACTGGGAGAGAGCCGCCCGCAGCAACTGGCAGCTCGGACGACACAGGTCGCCGGGCCGGTCAATTGGCATCTGATCGGGCATTTGCAGCGAAATAAAATTCGCTCGATTCTGCCCATGGCGACGCTCATTCACTCGGCCGACAGCGTGCGGATGTTGCAGGCGATCGACCGCGTCGCTGCTGAACTCGACCTGCGACCGCGCGTCCTGATCGAAGTCAACTTGAGCGGCGAAGAGGCGAAACACGGTTTTCAGGTCGATGAATTGCTCGCCAGCTGGGAAGACGTGCTCAAACTCGACCGCGTGCAGGTCGAAGGACTGATGACAATGGCGGAGTATTCTTCTGAGCCGCAGCGCGTCCGGCCGGTTTTCGTCGCATTGCGCGAGTTGCGCGACAAGTTGCAGACCCTGTCGAATAAAAGGGCCGACTGTGCCTTGCGCGAATTATCGATGGGCATGACGGGAGACTTCGAGGTAGCGATCGAAGAGGGCGCCACGCTGGTGCGTATCGGAAGTGCGCTCTGGGAAGGACTTGAGTCCAATCCCACATTCGAATACCGTGTTTGAAGCCGACATTTGGATCTCCATCTGACGATGCGCCTTCTGAGCCCCTTGGCGAAGGCGGGGAGCAGGGTCACGGTCTGGGTCTACTGACTCTCGGCTGCGTCCTGTCGCAGGCCGGCCCTTTCTGCCTCATCGACTGTCAGCAGTCTGTCGCCGTCGACATCGAGCTTCTTGAACGCCGCCAAGGGACCGACAAATTCGCGGAGCGAGACATCGCCGTCACGATTGCGGTCCATCTTGCGGAACCACTCGGGGCCCGCGCTTGGCGCGCTGACGATCGGAGTCGCCATTCCCCCGGAAGGCGCCGCGCCCGACCCCCGAAACAGGTTCGGACGGCCCAGTTCGAGTGTGCCGCTGAATCGCCCGGCAAGCTCAACCGCGGTAATAAACTCATCGCCATCGCGGTCGAAGCGCCGCAGCCGATCGAAAGCATGGGCCAGTTCGCGGCGGCTGATTCGCCGATCCTTATTGTCGTCGATGACCTCGAATACCGATTTGCCATCGTGTGAGATGCTCAGTTCGACACGGCTTTGCGATGACGTCGATTCCTGTTCCACATAGGCCAAAAGTTCGTCCACGAGAATCATGCCGTCTGCGTTGCGGTCGACCGCCTTAAACTCGGCATTCGGCAGCCGCAATGCTGAAAATTCCTGCTCAGAAATATATTTATTCTTGTCGCCATCAGCTTCGATAAACCGCGTTTTGTAGAAGTTGCGGTTGTCGATGGCATCATTGCGCGCCCGGACGGCCGCGGTCTTCAGTTCAACACTAATGCCGCTGGCGTCGAGCATTAATTTCGCGGAATTGCCAGGCTGGGGCTTCGCGGCGGCGCCGAAAGGATCTTCGATGACGACCAGCTTAGGTTTGCCTGGCCTGGATTGCGGCAATTGCGCTTCAAGAACAAGATGCGGTACGGGTCGCTGCAAATACGCCGCCAGTTCTCTGGCACTGAAGGCCCCATCGCCATCAGCATCATGCAAGGCAAAGGTCAATTCGTCAATTTGAAGCACTTCACGAGTCAACCGATTTCCTTGAACGGGCGAACGTACGTCGGTGTACCTCTGCATCAACTCCTGACTGACCTTACCGGTCGATTCGGCGTCGTCGAAAAGCAGGAACGGCTGATCGACCGTTTGATTGGCGGCGACCGCCGGGATTTGCGGGATTTGCGGGTTTCTGAACGGTTGCAGTTCGTCAATCGTGAAGGTCTCGTCATCGTCGATGTCGAGCTTATGCAGTGTCAGCAACGCCTCATCGAGCTCGCCCCGCGACAAGCGGCCGTCGTGGTTAAGATCGAGCAGCGAAAACAGATCGACGTTCTGGGTGGCCCGCAGAGGTTTCACCGACAGCAGAAATGTGCTCCCGAACACGCGGTCAATGTACGTGGCCAATTCTTCGAGCGATACCCTGTCGTCGGCCGGATCGCGATCGACAGCTTCCCAGCGGTCGGCGATCGAAACCATTTCGTTGGCATTCGCCGATTTCACCAGGGGAGGAACTGACTTGGCTTCCTCGCGGTCAAGCAGCTGATCGCCATCTTTGTCGTGTTGCTCGAGCAGTTTCGCCGCGTAAGCCGTGCGGACCGATTTCAGACCTCGGCCATCGACCTGCACACGCAATTGGATAAAGACCGGGTGCGCCGGCGCCAGCAGCACAAGATTGTGGGTGTCGCGCTCGGCGTTGCCAGCCTGAGGGATGTCGGGGCTGCCCGCAGGAGGCTGGCGAGAAGCTTCAACGGAATCTTTCGGCGGCGCGGCGTCTGGGCCCTCTTTCAGTCGGCCACGCGGTGGAAGTGCCCGGGGCTCAGCCCAAGACGAGTCCGAAACGACCCCGGCGAGGGCGAGCATGACCATCAGACGGCAAAGGGCGATGCGAAGAGAGTCCATGACGTCTTTAATTGATCGAGATACGGCGAGACTTTGTTCATTTTACCTGTGCTGGTAGTGGTTTTCCACAACAAAGGCCAGTGCCTGATTGGGAATGCCCCATTCCTCGCAAAGAACAGCCCGAGCCGGGCAGGTTTTACCCGGCTCGGCTCAGCTTGACTGTGATCGGGCACCCAGACGTTGCCCTTTCGCGAGATTCAGTCGGCGTAGAACTTGGTCACCTCTTCGACGACCAGCGGTTCAGTCGAACCGTTGCTCGTCAGCATGGCCCGCAACCGCAGGTTGCCCGCAACTCGGCCGTTCACACGAATGAGGTACGTCATCTTCGCCCCGACGGCCAGTTCGCCGACAGGCTTGAAAGTCAGGACACCCTTTTCCATGACAGAATCGGTCGGCCCCTTGGTGTCGATCAGCTCGACTCCATCGGGCAGCTCGCAGGCGATTCTGAGGTTTTGAGCGGACTTCGAGCCGGTATTGCGAATTCGGATTTCATAGGCGGTCTGCGTTCCGACTTCGACAGGGTCGTCCAGATCGGTAACTTCCATGACGACAGCGGCACTTCCATCAACCCGCGTGGCCGTCTTGGCGGTGGCGATCGTTCCATTTTCACCCGAGGCCTGCACGTGGTGCAGGAATTCGCCACTCTGCTTGGCGTTGAGATCGACGGCAACCTGGATCGACTGGCCCGCTTCAACGCGGCCCACGAACCAGCTCACGCTGCCGCTCGACGCGTCGAACTTGCCTCCCTTGTCGGCTTTGATGAATTCAAATCCTTCGGGAATCAGATCGACAATGCGTACGTTATCGGTGGCGGCGATTCCATCGTTGGTTACCGTGGCGATGTACTGGGCGTGGCGACCAATGTACCGCAATCCAGGGCCGCTGATTTCGACGCTCAGTTTGGGAGCGGCGACTTTAATCGTCGTCTCAGCCTTCTGGCTCAGATTCGACGAGCCATGAGCTTCAACCACAATGACTGCGTCGCCGCCGCTGATGGCTGCGAGAGGCAGTTTCAATTCCCGCGATTCGCCAGCAGCCAGCGAACCGATTCCCATCTCAACCCTTTTTCCGCGAGAATGCTCAAGTCCCTGGGGGATTTTCGCATGCACCACCACGTCGTGGGCGATTCCTGTTCCCGAATTCGAGATCGTAATCACCTGCGTCAGCGACTCGCCGACCATGCCTTCGTTCGCCCCGCTGATCGACAGACTCAATTGCGGTTCCTCGACAGTGAGGATCGCCGAAGCGACGCCGGTGAATCGCACGGTGGCCGATGTCGCCAGTTCTCCGCGGCGCCCCGGAATCATCGTGATTTCGATCGTCTTTTCCTGTCCGGGTTCGAGATGATCGAAGATCCAGATCAGGTGGTCTTTGGTGTCGCTGGGAAACGGCTCGGCGTCGAGCAGTTTGACAGTCCGCGGAAAGAACGCTTCGACGACGATGTCTTTGGCGGCCAGTTTGCCGGTGTTTTTGACCACCAGCCCGCATTTGCATTCCTGGCCGACGTTGACTTCATCTTTCTTCGTCCACCGCAGGCTGACCATTGGCACGTCTCCGGCACCGGCATCAGACGTTACGGCGTCAGCCACGGCTGCCGGAATGACAGCATCGCGGGTGTCTTCTTCGGTCGCAGCCACCGGCAGAATTTTTGACGCCGGCAGCGGCTTCCTGGCCACTTTCGGCGCGGCATTCTGCGTTGGCTTGAGGGCCACCGTCGGGCGCGGGTCTTTGGTGGCAGGCGGCTTGCCCGGCTTGACGACCTTGGTCGTCCGTACTGGTTTTGTCATTGGCGGAGGGACAGGCGCTGCTGTGTCGGTATCATCGTCAGCCGGAGCCGCAACCGCGCTGCCAGTTCCCGGCGAAGGTCGTCCTTTGCCTGCCGCAGGACGCGCATTGTATTGTACTTGTTCGACTTTGCGTTTTGAGCCTTCCTGCGCCAGATGCTCGGCGTGGCGAACACCCGACTGTGGGCGAGTTCCACCGACCAGCGTCGTCTTGCCGGCGGCAGGAAGCGGGAGATCTTCGCGAGCCTGATCCAGATCGCTGGCGTCATTCACTCCGCATTCTTCGACGACCGGCTGCCGACTCACTTTGACGGCAGAGGCGGCGGGTTTTACCGAACGCGAGGCCGCGCTCGTCACGGCGACGGTGTCATCTGCCGTCGCGCGGTCCCGGTTCTTATCCGTCGGACTCTGGTCATCGGCGAACAGATCCTGATAGTAGTTCTTGACTCCCGGCTTCGAGGCACTGACAGCCGCCGGGCGCTTCCGAACATAGCGCTGGGCCACGGGCGGGGTGTCGGCCGCATCACTGTCGTTTGAGGTTGTGTCCTCTGTATCCGCCTCAGTGGCACTCGTCGCCGAGCCCGATTTCCCGCCGCGAGAGAAGTAGAAGATTTGTCCATTTTGGGCCTGGGGAGCCCGAGCCAGCAGCGGGGTCTGATTATCCGCGGCATTGACAGCCCATGCCAAGCCTCCCGCAACGACGGGGGCTGAAAACAACCACAAGGCCCTGCGCATGTCAGGTCTCCTTCCGAGAAACTGCGGTGACGGTGCTACACTCTGCCCTTTAGAATCGGTTATGCCGGTCGAAGGGCTTGAATCGATTTGGCAAACTTTGCCGGATTTTCCAGAAACTCATGCCAAACATTGATTTCGGAAAGTAATTCAGCGAAACTGCCCCCGATGACAGCAGATCATAATGGGGGACGCAAATGCGATTTTCGGGACAGCAGCGAAGTCGAGAAGCCGGCCGCTCGCCCGTTTTTGGCGTGCAATGCCCTCTGCCATGCGTCATTTTGCTTCGGCCAGGGCTGTTGCTCATCGCCCTTAATCTGACCCTCGGGGGAGGCTTGATGCCCGCCAGTTCCGCAGAACCAAAGACGTCGCCTCCGGGCGGCCCGATCCTTGCCGGGTACGATCGTCCGGGGAGTAATCCTCGCCAGAGTCGTTC
>JAYTRB010000309.1:0-17793 GCA_043746425.1 Planctomycetia bacterium | reverse complement strand
AAGCGTTCCAATTCAAACCCGAGTTCGGCGAGAACGCGAGATATTCCGCCAGAAGTCCCCTCGCCTGCCCTGCCGCCAGCCGATTTCGCCTCACCGGTGTGCATGACGGCCTGCAGAAAGGTCCCGGTCGTCAAGACCACTGCGCGGGCGCGATACAGGGCCGGCCCGCGCACTTGAATACCAGCAACTCTGCCCGATTCGATGACGAGCCCTTCGACCAGTTCCTGCCGCACGGTGAGATTCAACTGCTGCTCGACCCGGTGCTTCAAGTAAAACTGGTAGGCTTTTTTGTCGGCCTGGGCTCGCGGACTGTGCATGGCCGGGCCCTTGCCGCGGTTGAGCATCCTGAACTGAATTCCGGTGGCGTCAATGGCGCGCGCCATTTCCCCCCCCAAGGCGTCGATCTCGCGAACGATCTGCCCCTTGGCAATTCCACCAATCGCCGGATTGCAACTCATCGCACCGACGGTGTCGCACGACATCGTCAACAGCGCCGTCTTGGCCCCCATTCGCGCCGCCGCAAGCGCCGCCTCGATCCCCGCATGGCCAGCGCCGACGACGACGACATCGAACTCATAAGCGGTACTGAACATGCTTTCCGGCACCCTTGAAACTCTGCATTGATCCTCCGATACTTCACGCCGTAACTGTATTGTTATCCGACAGCCTCAATGAAGGGAATAGACTCATGGCCGACATTCGACACGGAGCGGTAACGCTCAAAGGAAATCCCGTGGATCTGGCAGGCCCGAAGCTGGCCGTGGGGGCGACTGCTCCCGAGTTCACGCTGCAAGGGGCCGACCTTAAAGACGTCAGCCTGGCAACTTCCGCTGGCAAGGTGCGGATCATTGCGACGATTCCATCGCTCGACACGCCGGTGTGCCATAAAGAAACCAAACAGTTTAACGACGCCGTCAAGTCGCTAACCAACGTGCAGGTCTTATGTGTCAGCATGGACCTGCCGTTTGGGCAAAAACGCTGGTGCGGCGCAGAAGGGGTCGAAAACGTCACCTGCCTGAGCGCCCATCGCTGCACGAAATTCGGCGAAGACTATGGCGTGCTGATTAAAGGCGGAGCGCTCGACCGCTGTCTGGCTCGCGCCATTTTCGTCGTCGGCGCCGACAACAAGATCAAGCACGTTGAATACGTCGCTGAAATCGCCACCGAACCCAATTATGAAGCCGTGCTGGCAGCGGCTCGGTAGTTCTGATCATTCAAGTCGTCCCCCCAACCCGGCTTCTTCCAGAGGCTGGGTTTTCTTTTTCCCGGCTGCTTGCGAATTGCGGCATCATCGCGGCAATGAGGGCCCCTGAAAGAGCCGACCAAAGGCGAACCTGCACCATCTGATCCTCGTCAAGAATGGCCATCTGTTCGTGAACGTCGCGTGTTCAGTCGAGGTTACAGACGCACTCGTCAAGGTAGACGATCAAAACAACCGCCGCTGAAGTTCGTCGGCGCCGGAATCTGGCAGAGTGATGTTGAGATGCGCGTACGCTGCAGCCGTGGCGACGCGGCCGCGCGGGGTTCGCTGCAAAAGGCCACACCGCAGTAAGAACGGCTCGACTTCATCTTCGAGCGTGTCGGGGGTGATATTCATACTGTGGCCAATCGCATTCAGCCCCGCCGGCCCTCCTCCGAAAATGGAGATCAGCGTCTGCAAATACCGCCTGTCCTGGCGATCGAGCCCCAGATAGTCGACCTCGCGCTTGATCAGTGCGTCATGCGCGACTTGTGTCGTCACCTGGCCATCAAACTCACTGTCGGCAAAGTCGCGCGTCCAGCGCAAGAGGTTGTTGGCCACCCGGGGCGTCCCGCGGCTTCGGCAGGCAATCTCCTGCATGGCTTCCTGGCTGATTTTCGTCTTGAGCTTGCGGGCATTTCGGCCGACGATCTCGGCCAGATCTTCATTGGAATAGAACTCAAGATGCTCGCGATGGACGAACCGGTCGCGAAGCGGCGCTGTCAACAGCCCGCTGCGAGTCGTCGCGCCGATCACCGTAAATGGCTTCAGGCGCATATTAATCGTCCGCGCATTGAGTCCCTCGCCCAAGGAGATATCGACGCGAAAGTCTTCCATGACCGGGTAGATGAATTCTTCGACCGCTGCCGGCAACCGGTGAATCTCGTCAATGAACAGTACCGACCCGTAGCTGGCGTTCGTCAAGTAGGGCAAGAGATCTTTGGGGGCAGTCAACACCGGTCCCGATGTGATCTGGCATTCCGTCCCCAGCTCCCGCGGCAGAACCGTCGCAAAGGTGGTCTTTCCGAGCCCTGGCGGGCCGTCAAGCAGCAGATGCCCCAGCGGTTCTTTGCGCTTGCGCGCCGCATTCAGTATGATCCGCAGGCGATCGATGACCTCCCGTTGCCCGACCACGTCGGCCAGCATTTGCGGGCGCAACTCATCATGGAATCGAGCTTCGTCATCCGGAGTACCAGCCGGCCGGCCTCCCGATGCAACGTTCGAATCACCTCCACCACTCTCGCCTCGAATGACCGGTTCTCGCACCATCCCTGCCAAACGTCCTTCTCATCGAGATTCTGCTGCCACTTCGGAAAACAGCACAAACCATACCTTGTCTGACTGGCGAATGCCAAGCCGGAAGTCTTCGGCCCTGCCAGGAACCAGACGCTACGCCCCGTCTCCCTGAAATCGCACCGCCATTTGCAGTACTTTGATCGGGCATTCCAACGGCGCACATCAAACGCGACGTACGCCGGCGAGAGCCTCGCCCTGCATCTGGCAATAGGTCAGCGCAAACACGATCAGTGGAATCGCAAAGATCAATCCCACATAGCAGGCCGCACTGCCCAGAGTGTAAATCACGAAGGCCGCCATTCCCAGAATGAAGCAGTTCATTAGATTGCCGCGCGTCAACTCGCGCGATATCCGGAACGACTCGATCACGCCGACCTTCCGATCGACAATGACATAGCTGAAAGGCCAGAAAATCAGCATTACTACACGTAGGGAACAAAGCACAGAACCTTGCCCGCCAGCGACAACATTGCAAACAGCACATTACCCCAGAATAGCGGCCAGAAATACCGGCCGCCCGTCAACAGATCGCTGATTTGCGCTTTCTCCTGGCGGACAATCTTGAAAATCAGAATGTGAAAACCCGCTTGCATAAAGGCATTACCGCCAGCACGAAACCAATATATGCGACGACCAGACCGATCATGACCAGCACGGTGCCGATGTCGTTTGGCGGCGGAGCCGCAGCTCGATCGAGAAGCCCCAGCGTCCACATTCCAGCCCCTATCAACCCATAAGCGAGTATCAACATTCCGACCGTCACGGTCAAAAGCACCACCGTGGCGCCGACCAGTAATCCCAGATTCTTCTGGAAGATTTCCCAGCTTCGAGTCAGAATGTCTCCGGCCTCGAGCCTCTTCATTTCCTCGGCGGTCGCCCCCACCAGACTTTCGCCACAAAAGCGGCAGCGCCTTGCCGCCTCTTTGATTTCAGCCCCGCACATCGGGCACGAGATCGTCCCGGCCGGTGTGCGCGGCGATTCTTCAGCCACGGCCGCGGCAGAATCGGCTTCCTGTCTGGCGACCGGAATTTCTCCCTCGACATCGACCACGACCAGCGCGGAATCGGCAGCCTCTGCCTCGTGGGAAATTGGCGGAACTGTCACCGCTTCGCCGCAGCCTGGGCAATTCGCCTGGACGCCCGCTTTCACAACGGCGGTTTTCAGAAGTTTACCGCAAAACGGGCAGAGAAATTCGATCGTCATGATCGGACGACCGTTTCACCATTCATGCGGCAGTACGCCACGGCGGAAAGGAACATGACAAACGGGGTCGAAAAAATGACGCCAACGCAACACGCGAGCAAACCGGCAAACTGCGCTCCCATCGCCGCCAGACCCAGGACCACGCATGCCAGATAATTGCCGGCCATCAACTCGCGCGACCGGCGAAACGATTCGATGACACCCACATCGCGATCGACGATTAAATACATAAACGGCCAGAACATCAGTCCCACCACGAATACGGGAATCAGAAGGAGCGAGAGTGCCACAATCAGGATCGGAGAGGCGTTTTGTGCTTCCAATACGACGACGCCAGCTGCAAATAGCACTGGTCCGACATAGATCATGACCGCGAATAGCAGATTTCCCAGCAGGAACCGCCAGAAGTAGCGACGCGCCGAAAACAACTCAGCGATTTCGGCGTTCTCGCCGCGCGCCACTCGCAATAGCAGCCGATTGAAACCGGCCTGCAAATAGCAGCTAACGGCGAAATTCAACAGCCCGAATATTACTGCCGGGCCGAAGGCCAGCATCATCGGACCGCCGGCGCCCTGCGGCGGCTGGCCGCCCGCCCCAACCACCGAAAACTGAATGGCCATCTGGACGACTTGGCTGAGCATGTTCAGTGCCATTCCGATTCCGAACATCACGAGCCATGCCCCGACCAGGATACCAAAATTAGTCTTGAATATTTCCCATGCCTGCGAGAGCACTTCCCCCGCTTCAATCCGAGTCGGAACACCCTCGACCTTCTGTTGGACGAAGTTTTCTCCGCAAAATCGGCAGCGCTTGGCGGCCTGCTTGACTTCGGCCCCGCACATGGGGCAAATTTTGATCTCACCCCGCGGGCCAGGCGCGTCAAGAGATTCTTCAACCGTGGGGTCAACCCCGCCGGAAACCTCGGCCGGCGGCGGCACTGGCTCGACATTCAATGACAATGAATCGGCATGAGCCGTCTCGTGCGTCGCATCGGGGACGGTCACGATCTCGCCGCACCCGGGGCAATTTGCATTGACTCCGGCTTTATCGTCGGGCGTCCGCAGCAATTTCTGACAGAATGGACAATGAAATTCAATGGTCATGCCACGTTGCTCCTCGCCTGCCGGTGTGATTGCAAAACCGCGTCAATTGCCATTCGCCAAAATCAGCATTACGATCACAATCGCCTGCGTCACCAGCATCAAAAGCGCGAAGGCACACGCGATGATCCCGATGATTTTTCCTGCTCGAGTCTGACCCTCGCCCCGCCGATCCATACGGCCCGCGGCCATCTCGCGCAAATCGTGGTTTCCCATCACCCAGGCCGCGATGCCAAAGGGAACGCAAACCAGCAGCCCGATGAGTCCGAACGTAAGAATCAGACCCGCACGATGAGGATTCAACTCCGACGGGCGGCTGGCGCCGCGCGTCAGGTCTTCTCCACAATAGCGGCATCGCGTCGCGGCCGCCTTCAGAAGCTCGCCACACATCGGGCAACTCTTCGTGACCTCGCCAGCAGCGGCCGGATTTTCCCCAATTGCTGTCACTGCGACAGGGGGCACTGACGGCTCATCGATGAGTGCCGCCGTCTCTTGATGCGCCGGTACGACAACCATCTCGCCGCAACCAGGACATTTCGCCGTAACGCCGGCCTTGTCTTCGGGTGTCTTCAGGAGCTTGTCACAATGCGGGCACTGAAATTCAATGATCATTTTTTTATTGGAGGCCCGCCATGACTGTTTCCATCAAATCATCCGGAATGCTGTAATTCGCTGTGACACTCTGGACGTCTTCGTGATCTTCCAGAGCGCCGATCAACGATACCACCCGCCGGGCATCATCGACACCCAGCGCCACCGTGCTCGATGACAGTCGGGTCACTTCAGCCAGGTCAGTGGGAATGCGGGCTTCCTTGAGCGCAGCGGCAACCGGCTCGAACGTCGCCGGATCGCAAGTCACCTCGAATACCTTTCCCGACGACTCAACGTCATCGGCGCCTGACTCAAGGGCCACTTCGATCAACCGGTCTTCGGTCACATGCTGTTTCGGAATGAGAAACAGCCCCTTCCGCTCGAACATCCAGGCGACGCAATTCGTTGCCCCCAGATTTCCGCCGTGGATTTCAAAAATCTTTCGAACTTCACCGGCTGTTCGGTTACGGTTTTCGGTAAGAATGTCGCAAATGACGGCCACCCCTGCCGGGCCGTACCCCTCGTACACGATTTCGGTGTACTCCTCTCCCTCAAGCTCGCCACACCCTTTCTTCACCGCCCGCTCGATATTTTCTTTGGGCATGCTCCGTTCGCGGGCCTTATCGATGGCGTACCGCAATTTGAGATTCATGGTCGGATCGCCGCCGCCATGTCGCGCCGCCACAATGATCGCCTTGCTGAGTTTGCCGAAGAGCGCGCCGCGCTTCTTGTCTTGCGATCCCTTCCGAATGGCAATGTTTGCCGAATGCGAATGGCCTGCCATAGCTTACGATCACCCGTCGCTTGCGAACCTGAATACCAAAAGCAGTAGGATGACAAAACCAGAACACCATCCCGCGCCCGAACGACCGCAACCAATTGCAGCGTCTATTTGGGCGACGAAACTGGTGCCTGCCGGCTGATCTTTTCCTTGACGCGCTCAATCAGCTTCTTATCGGGAACGGCCGCTTTGTCCGAAAACTCAAGGGCTTTCTTCCAGGCCTCGAGGGCCGGGCCCGGCCGCTTCAATCGCTCTTGCACATCGCCCAGATGCTCCCACAGCGTCTCATCGCCCGCCCCCGGTGAATTCTTGACCGCCTTTTCCAGATAGGGAAGCGCCTCTTCGTATTTGCCCCGTTTGTACAGCACCCATCCCAGACTATCGAGATAGGCGCCATTTTCGGGCTCGGCGGCCAGGGCCTTACGAATCATGCTTTCTGCTTGCTCCAGATTCTTCCCCTGATCGGCATAGAGGTAACCCAGATCGTTATTTACAGAAATGTCGTCTGGAGCCTCTTTATAGATCGTCTCGAGAATCTCTTCGCCCCGGCGGATGTCCCCCTTCAAGACATGAATGTTCGATACGCTGTACTGCGCATTGCGAATGATTTTGCGAATCTCTTTCCCCGGAAAACCATGCGTCGGGAATTCAGCAATCAACTTCTCCATCTTTTCCAGTGCCTCATCGAACTTACGCGCGTGATAGTACACCCAAGCTTCCCGAAAGAGTAAGAGCGGGTTGTCGGGGATGAGCGCCTGGGCCAGGGCAATCGCCTCTAAGGCCCCCTTAGTATCTCCCGACAGTTCGAGCGCAAACGTCAACTGATGCAGAAACTGCGCTCGCATATCATTTAATCCTGCATCTTCAGCCGCCTCATTATAGACCTTGGCCGCATCGGCATACTTCCGAACCTCTAGAAAAAATCCCCCAAGTTCCTCGTAAAGCAACGCCGCGCGCTCGCGCCGCAACGTCAATAAATACCGATAGAGTCTTTCGGCCGGTTCTGCTTTCTTCGCGTCAGCTGCCAGATTGGCCAGCACATACCCAGTCGCATAATCGAGCTTCGGCGGAACTTCGGCTAGAAGATCCTCGCCGGATTTCAATAGGCCGTCAAGCAACTTTTCGTCGCCAGCGATGGCCTTGAACTCTGCCGCAAAAGCCTTAAGCTCACCCGCCTCAGAATAGCCCTTGGCCAACACTTCGAGCAATTCGGCCACGCGATTCTGTCGGCGATACACGCCGGCGAGCCCAAGATATCCTTGAACTTCGGCAGCCGATTCCAGCGTCTTTGTATACAGAGCCTCAGCATCGTCCAGGCGGTCAGCGGCAGCGTATTGATCCGCCAGAAAAAATTGCAACAGGCTATTGCGAGAATCCTTCGCAGCGGCCATCTCCAGCCGGGGAATCAACTCCTTGGTGCGCTCCATCTTGGCCAGGATTTCAGCCAGCAGCTCGTAGGCGGCACGCCCCTTTGACTGCCGTTCGGCATCAATGTACTTCTGCAGCTCGTCCAGGGCATCTTCCAACCGGCCAGCCTGCAGATAAACTTGGGCGATGTTAAAACTCAATCCCCCGGCCGCACGCCCCTTCTTCGATTCGGCCGCCTTGCTAAACGCCGCCAGCGCCAGGTCGTTTTTTTTTGCCTCCAGAAAAACCTGGCCCAACCGCTCAAAAGTAATCGCCTCATTGCTTTGCAAATTAGCCCGCGTGTTCAAATCGAGTTTGTACTTTTCGGGATTCGTCAGGGCGTCGAAAACGACCTCAAATCCGGCCGCGGCGGCTTGAACATTCGGGGGATCGGCCGAAAGATGCAGCAGCGCCAAATTCTGCATGAGGTTTACGTAAAATGCAGAGTGCTGATCAGCTCCTGCGACTTTCGCCGCCTGATTGAGAATGCGGATTGCGCCGGGCTGGTCTCCCAGTCGGTCGAGCAGCAAAACGGCCTGCGTCACCAGCTGATGATCGCCGGGATTGACTTCGGCTCCTCGGGTCGCCCATTTGGTGGCCTCGTCCAGACGTCGCAATTCAATGGCCAGCGGAACCAACACTCGATACACGGCAGCCGCGGTGGGATCGCGTTCGACCGCGCGGCGGTAGGCCGCGAGTGCACCGGTGAAGTTCCCCCGGTGCTGCAAGATCCGCCCGTCGGCAAACCACGCCAATGCATCGAGCCGCACGTCGTCTGACGCAGGCCGCGATTGCCGGGGAACCAGCACCTCGACAGGGTCCTCAAACTCCTGGAACTGAAAGCTCCGGATGGCACTCCCCGCACGGCTGGCATCGCCAGCCCCTTCGGCCCATACGGGCCCGGCCAAAAAGAGACAAGCCATCCAGATCGGCGCCCCGCAGAGCACTCGAAGCGCCCGTCCTGACCTGTACACCATCATGACGCCCTTCATGATTCACCTCGAGGATCCAGTTTAGTCAATGACGCTTCTTGGTTGCCACTTTGGCCCGGCCAGAGCGCGCATCATGATTCGCAGCTTTTCCCGACCGCGCCGCGGGGGGCTTGCTCCCCTTCGATTTCGATGCCCCGACGTCGCCCCGACGAAGAAGTTGCTCCAGCCGCTCGACCCCGTCACCATCCCCTGCACTTTCAGCAAGCTTGGCGATTGAACCCGCAAAGGCACGCGCGCGCTTGGGATCGTTTGCAAGGCAACCCAAAAGATGGCAGAACTGCGGTCCGTCGGCCTTGCGAACGAACGATCGCAGATGCTCGCCCGCCTGTTCGGGCGTCTCATCGGGCTTGGCCAGCCCCAGCCAGACCAGTGCTGCATACATGCGATCGTCAATCGGCAGAACGTGGCTCCCCAGGCAGTGCTGCATGACATACCCGCGCACGAAGGGCGAGAGCGACGGAACTTTCGCCAGTTGTTTCGTCGCCAGGTCAGCCGTCTTGCGCTTCAGCGACTCGAAATCAAAGGCGTAATTCGTTTCAAACACATGTTGCAAAGCCGCCCTGACCCGCGCCGCGCGCCACTCGGGATCAGCCAGATCCACAAACACCGGCTGCAGTTCCGAAATCGAACTGACCCGCACTTCATTGAGATCGTGAAAGGCGTTGAGCAGCTTCGCATAGACCGAAGCCCCCATGTCTGGGGGAGAATTCTCGAGACAAACCGCGTACAGCAGCGTCTCAAGCACTGGCAGATCCTGCTTGGGAGGCGTTGTCGCGTACGCCTTTTTGAGCAGCGTAGTCACCTTGCGGCAGACGTCCTGCTTATCCGCTGATTTTGAGCGATTGGCTGCAACCATAGCGTTTGTCCGTCGGGAACCCCGTTGATCAGTTTTTTTCGGCCTCGTCCTTGTTGGCATTGCCAGCGCCTTCGTCCCCAGGCGATTCGACAACCGAATCACCCTCGTCCGAATCACCCTCGTCCGATTCGGGCGCTGTGTCAACTGCCGAATCGAGCGCTTCGCGAATGATCGCCGCCACCTCGACGCTCCGCTTGACCCCGGGGTCGAGAATGAAACTCAGTATTGGCGTGTAGCGCAGCTCCAGCCGGTCGGCAATCTGAGATTGAATGTAGCCCCGGGCCGAGCGCAGCCCATGCATCGAAAGCGCCTGTGTCTTTTCGTCTCCCAAAACCGAGACGTACACGCGCGCACTGCGCAGGTCAGGGCTGACCTCTGTCCGCAAGACGGTAACGTTAGTCACCCGCGGGTCTTTCAGGCCGAAGAGAACGGTCGTACTGACGCACTCCCGCAAGGCCTCGGCGACTTTGGCAATTCGTCGCGAACTCATGTCGAAATCGTTCTGGTACGTTAAAGGTACAAACTGGACCATAGACACCCCCTGTTCTTACAAGGTGCGCTTGATCTCCTCGACCTTGAAGGCCTGAAAAATATCTCCCTCCTTGATGTCGTCGAACCCGTCCAGCCGAATGCCGCATTCGAGCCCGTCGCGAACCTCCCGCACATCATCCTTCCCGCGCTTCAGCGACAGAAGATTGTATTCATTGAGAATCCTCTGGTCGCGCACGACACGAATGCGGCTCGATCGCTCGACGACGCCGTTCAACACCCGGCATCCGGCGATGCGCCCGAACCGGCTGACGTCAAACGTCTGCAACACCATTGCCCTGCCGGTCGGCGTTTCGACCTTCTCTGGAGGCAGCAACCCCTCAAGAGCCTTCTTGATGTCATCGGTAATTTCGTAAATGATGCCGTACGGGCGAATTTCAACCCCTTCGCGACCCGCAAGCTGTTCGGCCCGATCTTCGGCCACCACATGAAAGGCTACGATGATCGCCCCCGAGGCGCTCGCCAGATACACGTCACTCTCGTTCACGCCTCCGACCCCTTCGTGAAGAATCTTGACCCGCACCTCGGCGTGATGAAATTTCGTAATTTCACCCTTCAGAGCTTCGAGCGAACCGGGGGTGTCGGCCTTGACGATGACCGGCAACTCATGAACTTCACCCGTTCCGGCCTCGGCCGCACTTAATATTTCTTGCAGTGAGCGCACCTTGCCGCGCTGCGCCAGTTGTTTTTCACGACCGCGTTCGCGGCGCATGGCGGCAACCGAACGGGCTTCTTCCAGGTCATCGACGACGAAGAAACGATCGCCCGCGCCAGGCACCAGGTCGAGACCGGCGACTTTCACCGGCGTCGACGGACCAGCCTCTTCGATTTCGTGGTCTTTGTCGTCGTACATGCTGCGAATGCGGCCAAACGCCGGCCCACACAAAATCACGTCGCCCTTCCGCAATGTTCCGTCCTGAATGATCAGCCATGCCACCGCCCCGCGACCTTCATCGCGAAACGCCTCCAGGCAGACTCCGTTGGCAACTCGCGTCGGGTCGGCCGTCAGCTCTCCCAATTCGGCCACTGTCAGCAATGTCTCAAGCAGTTCGTCCAGCCCATTTCCACTCAAGCCGCTTGTCCGCACGACTTCGGTATCGCCACCCCACTCGGCAACCAGCAGGTTTTGCTGGGCCAGATCTTGCAATACACGCTGTTCATTGCGGTCGGGAAGATCGATTTTATTGAGGGCCACCACAATTGGCACCCCGGCGGCGCGCGCGTGATTGAGGGCCTCGATTGTCTGCGGCATCACCCCATCATTGGCAGCCACCACCAGCACCGCCACGTCGGTCACATTCGCACCCCGCGCCCGCATCTCGCCAAAGGCCGCATGCCCCGGCGTATCGAGAAACGTCAGTTTTCGACCCTTATGCACAACCTGATATGCTGCGATGTGCTGGGTAATTCCTCCGATTTCGCCGGCGGCTACGTCGGTCGAGCGAATCTTATCTAGCAGCGTGGTTTTTCCGTGATCGACATGCCCCAGAATCGTAACAATCGGCGGCCGCGCAATGCGGCCTTCGAGAGCCGACTGAGCTTCGACAGTGGCCTCGGCCAGTTCCTGTTCGATGTCGCGCTCGTGGCGGATATGCAATTCGATTCCGCATTCCATCGCCAGATCGAGCGCAGTCTCTTCGTCAAGCGACGAATTGATTGTCGGATTCATTCCTTTGTTGAGCAGAATACGCAACAGCTCGTTGGCCTTGCGGCCCATCGCTTCTGAGAGCGCCCGCACGGTAATCGGCACTTCGATTTCAGCCGCGGTCTTGGTGGGTGCGACGCTTCCATGGCGACGGTTGCGAATCCGATGCTGACGCAATCGCTCGGCGGCTGAATCCTGTTCATCATCTTCGGTAAGAACACCACCTCGCGAGCGCTTGGCCTGCCGCTGCTTTCGCTCAGACAACAGCCCGGCGCCCGCAACGATACGCCCCCCTCCCCCCTTGACTCCGGGACGCTTCACCTCGTCCACAAATTCTTCAGGAAAGTCATCGCCAGTCGCCTTACGCTTCTTTTCTTCGGCGTGCTGTCGAATGTGCTCGTGCAAAGGCTTGACCTCGAGCATATCCCGCGACAGCCGCATGTCAGGCTTTTGCGCCGGCATATCGACCGCGGCAGATGCAGGGCCGGCCGGTGCCTTAAGAGCCGGTGGAGCTTCAGCCAACTTCGGCAACTGAGGTGTCGGCCGGCCTTTCGGCCGCCGGGCCGCCCCAGGCGCGATTTGCGTCATGTTTCCCCGGGGGGTCATGCTGCGTACTGTGCCCCCCACCGGCAAATAGTCTTCGCGCCGAAACGGCGCCATGGGCGAGGTTTTTCCCTTGCCCGATGATTCGGCCGGGGCTGGCGGCGTGTCGGCGACCGGCAATGATTCAGTCGCCGCGACGGCGGGCAACTGCTCCGCTGCGACGGGCAGACTTTCATCATCCGGCGCCGGCGCCGGCTCGACCGGGCGTTCGGGGGCCGCTGTCTTCGCCGGGCTGGTTGAGTCTTCCTCGCGAACCAACGCCGGGACAGGAGCGATTTCAGCGCGCGTTTCTCGCACCGGGGGCGCCTTTGGGGCCAAGGTCCGAATTGTCGGAACCTTCCCGACCACGACGGGCTTTAGCGGCTCGCGTGTGGGAGTCTGCGCCTCCGACTTCGGCGAGGGTTCACCGGGCGACTGCCCTTGCTTGATGAACTCCAGAAGTCGATCCCGCTCTTCCTCTGTAATGCTGGCCAGAGCCGAGTCCTTCACGTTCATGCCAAGTTTCTGGCAATGCCCGATGAGGACCTTGTTTTCCATGTTCAGCTCTTTGGCGAGCGTGAAAAT
Organism: Planctomycetia bacterium; assembly: GCA_043746425.1. Classification (GTDB taxonomy): domain Bacteria; phylum Planctomycetota; class Planctomycetia; order Planctomycetales; family Planctomycetaceae; genus JACQFH01. Next base: position 4,965 of record JAYTRB010000309.1, on the reverse strand, counting down.
CCGAATCTTCAACAGGCGTTCTCCGTGGGTGATCCAAAAACAAAACTCGTCCACCGCTCCGCAATCGGTCCTGGTATCTTGCCGGCCAGATTCCCGCGACTCACCGACACTTTGCACTACAAAACGCTGCCACTGTTTCTTATAGCCCCCGCTCACTTAGCTAATGGTTCCTCTGATGATTGCGATGCCAGCTTCGATTCGGCACCCGGCTCGACATGCACCCCCTGCCCATTCGACTCCAACCGAGCCTCACCCTCGGCATCGGCATCAGCACTTTTTTCGACGCGTTCGTCTTCCGAAACCGGCGGCTCAGTGGCGGGCTCAGCACTCGCAGCCACGGGCTCTTCTTCTACCCCGACCGCAACTTCAAGGCCCTCATCGCTGACAGCATCGCCGCTTTCGGCATCGGGGCTTTCAACACCCTCGACAGCGGCCTCATCGGCATCGACAGCGGCGGCATCGACTTCCGCCCCCTCTTCAATCGGAAGTTTTTCTTCCGTTTCCGCAGCAGCCACGGCGGCTGCGGCAGCCGCAGCGCGACTCCGGTGCCCTTCTGCCTTCTGCGCGGCGGTTTCTCGCTCAAGCCGCTCAGATTCTTTCTCAGCATACTCGACAATCGGTGCGCACTCCTCGACGCTTAACCCCGAAAGCTCTGCCAGCTGATCGGGCTCGATCACCGACAGATCGTCGAAGCTGAAGAACCCCTGCTCCACCAGATTTTCAGCCAATTGATCAGGAGCACCCGGCACCGAGCTGAAGGCATCGATCGACTTGTCGAGCTGCTCATTCAGCTCATCACGTGTCATAATCTCGATGTCCCAGCCAACGAGCTTCGACGCCAGCCGTACGTTCTGCCCGCGCTTGCCGATCGCCAGCGAAAGCTGGTCGTCTTTAACGAGCACAATAACCCGACCAAGCATCGGACAGAGAATCACGTCTTCGACCGCAGCCGGCTGCAACGCATTAGGAACCAGCACCTGCAGTGAATCATTCCAGCGAACAATATCGATTCGTTCGCCCGCCAGTTCGTCGACAATGTTCTTAATGCGCGAGCCGCGCACCCCAACGCAGGCACCGACAGCGTCAATCTTCTGATCGATGCACGAAACAGCGACCTTCGAACGATACCCCGCCTCACGAGCCAGCGAGCGAATTTCAATGATGCGTTCAGAAATTTCGGGAATCTCAAGCTCAAACAACCGCCGCACGAGGTCGGGATGCGTCCGCGAGAGAATGATTTTGACCCGCGTCCCGGCTTTGCGAACTTCAAGAACAACCGCGCGAACTCGCTCGCCGACACGGTACGCTTCTCCAGGAATTTGCTCGCTGCGCGGTAGAATTCCTTCGACTTTGGCGAGATTGACCGTGGCCGTCCCCCCCTCGAAACGGGCCACCGTACCCGTGACGATCTGCCCCCGCGTCGCCAGGAACTCGTCGAACAGCGCGTCGCGTTCGGCCTCGCGAATCTTCTGAATCATCACCTGCTTGGCAGTTTGCGCCGAAATCCGACCCAGGATTTCTCCCAGCAGGTCAGAGTCAATGGCCTGGCCCTCTTTCAACAGCGTCGGGTTGCCATTGCCACGGTCGATTTGAATCTCAAGCGGAATATCCTCTCCATAATGCTTCTTAGCCGCCGACATGATTGCTTGTTCGATTCCTTCGAACACAATCTCCTTGTCGATATTTTTGTCGCGATGAATCGCGTCGACAATTCGTAATACCTCATTACCGTTCATCGTAGTCCCTTCCCGACAACCGTGCGCGTCCGTAGCGACGCCACCCCGAACCCACGCCAGCCACCTCGAAGCGTCTTATTTCAATCGCGCATCGCCCGTTTCCTTCACCAAAGCCAACGAAAAAAGCGGGAGCGGGTCCCACGAGTCGTGACGCCGGCTCTCCGCCGTTGACTGCATCCCTCGGCTGATCGCTTCCCTCGGCAGATTGCGAGACCCCTCGCACCCCAGCGATTGGAAGCACCGACGAATTCACAGCCCATAGGCCGAAACTTTCGCGGCACCCTACATGTTCGTCATCCTCTTGATCGAAGGACTGACCCGTCGGTTTAATTTACAGGCGGTCCCCACAGCTACCGGACTCACTTTACCGACGATACTGGCCAGAAGTCAACGTGTCAAGCGGCCCAGCTTCCCTGGCCCACGAATCACCCTTCTGGGCCCGTAAGTCTTCACCCATTTTACCATCTGAGGCTTTGACAAACGTCAGAACGCTTCCCAAAATAGCATCCGGGATGCCTCCTGAACTCCTCGGGCTTCCTCGTGGGAGAATCCCCACAGGCTTACGCCGATCGTGCATTTGACTGGCTCCCACAGCTGACTCCATGCCGGATGTCTATTCTCCGCAGAAAGAACTCTCATGCACCTGCGTTCCTGGCTAATCGCTCTCGCGCTTTGCTGCACTCTGGCACTGACTTCAACGGCTAGAGACCGAACGCGTGATCTCGACGAAACCGAGCGCCCTTCGCCGCCCGTCGTCGTCGACACCCGCAGCCAGGCCGACGTCGCCCAGCAGCAGGGCGATTACCCCAAGGTCATTGAACTGACCAATTGGCTCATCGACAACTTCCCGAAGGATCACCCATATTTCGCCTTTCACCTTCGCGCGAGCGCGAAAATTGAAATGGGGCGCGTGGCGGGCTCGGGCAAGTTGGTTCGCGAGGGAATTTCTGATGCGCGGCTGGCCATTCTCGCCGACGGCGCCAAATACCCCTGGCTCCACATTCCCTACGCCTATGGTTTGTCCACGCTGGCCGAGATCGAGCGTCGTCCTGAACACGCCGAATTGGCAATTAAGGTCGTCTCGTCGGTTTTGGCCGCGCCCCCCACCAAGGAATTTACAGACGAAGACCGCGCCAATCTCTTCTATCAGCGCGGCCTGGCGTTTGCCGCTAAAAATGACTTGAAGGCCGCCGCCGCCGATCAGTCCGAAGCAATTCGCCTTAGCCCCAATCATCTCGGTGCCCATGTCAAGCGGGCCGCGATGCTGGCCGCGCTCGGCAAAACGAAAGAGGCCCAGGCTGCCTATGACGAAGCGGTGAATAATTTCCCTAATGTACTTCTGGTCTACAATGACCGCGGAGCATTTCGTCGAAATACACGCGACCTGGACGGCGCCATTGGCGATTTTACGCGGTGCCTGGAAATCGACCCGACGTTTGCTGTCGGCTTTCTGAATCGCGGGTTTTGTCTGGCCGACCAGAACAGTCCGCAAGCCGCCGAAGGAGATTTTTCGGCGGCCCTGAAACTCAAACTCGACGTGGCCACAAGCGGCATTGCATACCGTTTTCGCGCGACCGCAAGGCTGCTTCAGGGAAACGCTGCGGCCGCGATCGCCGACTTCAATGCGGCCATCAAAGCCGATCCACGCGATGCCACGCTCTACGAAGAGCGGGGCTTTGCGAATTTCTTCAACAAGAGCTTTCCTGCCGCGATCAGCGATTTTTCAAAGGCGATGCAGATGAACCCGAAAGCGATTCATCTTCTTCCGTGGCAGGCATTGGCCCTGTCGCGGTCGGGCCAGTCTGCCGAAGGTCGGGTTTTGCTCGAGAGTGCCCCAGCGGGGAAGACGCCCCCCACGGGATGGGTTGCCAAACTTGACGATTTATTGCTCGACAAGATCTCGGCTGATGAGCTTCTGGAGGCGGTGTTGAACCCTGACCCCAACGAGAAAAACCGGCGGCTCTGTGAAGCTCAATTTTTCATCGGACAGAAGCAATTGCTCCACGAAGAAGCGACGACGGCGACGAGCCATTTCCGCGAAGCACTGGCGTGCAATGAGCACTCACTTTCGGCCTTCCGCGGCGCTCGCTATGAATTGAACGACTTCAAACAGGACGACCTCAAGCAATAGCTTTGCCCATTTCATCACGCGGTCATAGCGTCATGGCACCAGCGTGTCATGCCAAGGTGTCGATCTTGGCTCCCGAACCGGTCGGCGAATGGATTTGAGCATCGCTCACAGCAAGTGGTCTTGAGCGGTCGTTCGCCGTCAGGGCGTCAGGGCGGATGCCCTTCGCTGACGAATCACCAGTGGCCGACGAATCATTCGGCACGCTTTGACCCGTCTGACCTGCGGCCCCGAGAAGATTCAACAGGTCGCTCGTCTGATTGGTCGCTGGAGGCTCGATTTCAGTGTGCTCACGAGCTTTGGTCGCCAGACGGCGGTGATGGTGGTGATAGGCGCCCACACCGCCCACACCGCTGGTTGTGCCGTTCGCACCCCCATATCCGCCATAATCACTGAAGTGATCGTAGGTTTTTTTTCCGGTGATATCGCTGATGCCCGTCATGTTGACCATTCAAGCTCCGGCCACCACGACGGCACTGGCCTGCCCCATGCGGGTCACGTTGATTTTCAGAAAGGTACGATTGTCGGTCGCCAGAGGTTCTCGCGAGACGACGTTTAATCGGCACTCGGCATCGGCATTCTCGAAATTAAGCGTATGCGGAATGACTCCGTGCGACAGTGCGACAAGCGAACCGGCCAATTCCAATGAGCCGCAACCGGCCGCCGCGTTCCCCATGAAGCTCTTCAGCGCCGTGACTGGCGTCTTTGTGGCATATTCCCCGAATACGTCGTGAATCGCCTGGGCTTCGTGCAGATCAGATTCGTCAGTCGCCAGTCCATGCGCGTTGATGTGACCAATATCCTGCGGCCTCATTCCCGCATCCTTGAGTGCCCCTCGCATGGCCAGCACCAGGGCTCGACGCGTATCGCCCCGCGACGAGACAGAACACACGCACGATGAACCGGCCCCGAGAATCCGTCCGTAAACTCTGGCTCCGCGGCGTTCGGCATGGCTTGCATCTTCGAGGATCATGACGGCTGATCCCTCGCCCAGAACCTGTCCCGTGCGACTTCGGTCGAAGGGGCGGCAGGCGCGGGCCGGGTCGTCTTCGGCCGTCGCCAGTTTGTCCCACATCATCGCGTGAATCGACTTCACGACAT
>JAYTRB010000308.1:0-2630 GCA_043746425.1 Planctomycetia bacterium | reverse complement strand
AACGTGATCCTCGGCAAACTCTCACAGGATCTCAAGCTCAGCGAAACATATATCCGTGAACAACTCCTCAACCTGCGAACCGCCCAGCAGCAGAAGGCGGGGACGAAACCGTATGTCAATCCGACCGGCAATGGTGTGGAAGGCCCCCGATCGGAAATTCGGGCCTTTCCGCAGAACCCCACCCGCGACGACCTTGCCGAACGTGATTTGCTGGGGATTATTTTCACCATCCCTGAAAAGGTGGAACTGATTCGCCGGGAAATCCACCAAGACGACCTGACGAATGCCGACCTGCGTGAACTGCTGGTGGTATGCTTTCAAATGCACGATCAGGACGTTCTTCCCGCGTATGACCGCGTGATGACGTGGTTAGAGGATGCGGGCCTGAAGAATCTGGCTGCCGAGATCGACTTGCACGCCCGTGCAGTCGAAATCTCGGCAGAACTGGTGGAGCACACTCTGGGGTATTTCCGGCTCTGCCGCGAGATGCGCCAGGAAACGACGTCGGCGCTTGTCGGGCCGCATGCCCCGCAGGCACCCGGGGGGCTCGATCAAACGGCGAAGGAGCGATTGCGGCAGGCGACGGAGTTGCATCGGAAACGTGTCTCAAGAACAACACTGAAATAATCCTCGGGAGGATCCGCTCGTGCATCAACTGGACGACCACCTCAAGACGCTCGTCGCCAAAGGGCAGGAACAAGGCTTTCTGACCTTCACGCAGGTCAACGACTACTTGCCCGACGAGGCGATCAATCCCGAGAAGCTCGATCAGCTTCTGATGTCGCTCGAAGAGCTCGGGCTCGAAATTCGGGTCGACGAGCATCACCCGGCCCATTTGCCCGAGAAAAAAACCCGCGCCCGGGCGGGCAAAGCGTCGAAGGTGCGCGAAGCGCCCGTCGCCGAAACGTCGAAACGGATCGACGACCCGGTGCGGATGTACCTGACGCAGATGGGCGAAATTCCCCTGCTCACGCGACACGAGGAAATTTCCCTGGCGAAGAAAATCGAGATTACGCGCAAGCGGTTCCGGCGGGAACTTCTCGAAAACGACTACGTGATGAAGTCGGCGCTCGACATTCTCACCCGCGTCCATAAGGCCGAGCTCCCTTTCGACCGCACCATTAAGGTGTCGATGACTGAGGGGCTCGAAAAAACACAGATCACCGGCCGCATGCCGCACAACCTGCGAACCCTCGAAGAGCTGCGAAAACAGAATATCGCCGATTTCGCGATCGTCATCGCCCGGGAAGTGACTCAGGCTGAGCGCGAAGCCGCATGGCAGTCACTCGTTGTTCGCCGCCGCAAAATGGTGACGTTGCTCGAAGAACTGTCGTTGCGGACTCAGCGGCTGCAGCCGGCCATCAAGCGGCTCGAACAGATCTCAGAACGCATGACCGAACTCGAACGACAGATCGAGAATCTCAAGCATCTGAAATCGGCCCGCGACGAACGGGCCAATCTGCAACGCGAGCTGCACGACCTGACGATGTTGACGCTCGAATCGCCCGCCAGCCTGCGCCAGCGAATTGAATCGGTACAGGGGCGCTTTGCCGAATACGAACAGTCGATGCGCGAGCTGTCTGGGGGAAACCTGCGGCTCGTCGTGTCGATTGCCAAGAAATACCGCAATCGCGGCCTCTCTTTCCTCGATTTGATCCAGGAAGGAAACACCGGCCTCATGCGGGCCGTCGACAAGTACGAGTATCGTCGCGGTTACAAATTCTCGACCTACGCCACCTGGTGGATCCGTCAGGCGATTACCCGCGCGATCGCCGATCAGGCCCGCACAATTCGCATTCCGGTCCACATGATCGAAACGATGTCGAAACTGCGTAAAGTGAGTAAGACGCTGCTGCAAGAAAACGCCCGCGAGCCCACCCTCGAAGAAACGGCCGAGGCCGCCCAGGTGAGCCTTGAGGAAACACGCCGCGTCATGCGGATTTCGCGGCATCCCATCAGCCTCGATCGGCCGGTGGGCGAAAGCGAAGACAGTTACTTCGGCGAATTCATTGAAGATGGCTCGACCGACAACCCCGCCGATTCGGCCATGCAGGAGATGCTCAAGGACAAAATCGACCATGTTCTCAAGACCCTGACCTACCGCGAACGCGAGATCATCAAGCTGCGGTATGGCCTGGGAGACGGCTACACCTACACCCTTGAAGAAGTCGGGCGAATCTTTAAAGTGACCCGCGAACGCGTGCGGCAGATTGAAGCCAAGGCAGTGCGAAAACTTCAGCACCCGGTCCGGGCGAAGCAGCTCAAGGGGTTTCTCAACGCGATGGCCGCCAACGCGACCAACTGACTGCACCCTGCCGTTCGAGTTCACGATACAGCACCCCGGTTGCTTTCCCGCAGCCGGGGTGCTTTCTTATTCACGCGAATTAAAACCAACGGCCATCCGATTTCAAGCGGCGGTTTTTTTTGGCGGAAAGTTTGCTACAATCAAGACCAAGGCGCAGCATTTCGTTTGTGGCCGTCCAGCATACTTCGGGAGGCGCGGATCGACGCATGGAAAATCGAGTCGACAATGGCTTGGCGGAATTACACCGCCTGCTCCTTGCGGCGCGGGAAGTGCAAGAACAAATGGAGCGCGGGCCGCGGCAACTCAAGGCCCGGCAGCAGGCCCT
>JAYTRB010000307.1:0-13968 GCA_043746425.1 Planctomycetia bacterium | reverse complement strand
CAGCGGGAGCGGGCGGGGGCTGATCTGTGTCTGTTTGGGCGGCCGGGGATTTGTCAATTTGCAATTTGATCTCGTTCAATTCTCGGCCAATTTCATCGATTCTGGCCAAATCCTGGCCGACCGATGCCCGTTGTGTGCGGCCGAGATGGGCCAGCATCTCTGTCATGAACTGCATTTGCAGCTGCGAGTGCTCGAAAAATTGGTTTTGCATTTCGGTGATATGTTGCAACAGGCCCATCACCGATTCTTCAGAAAGGCTGCCGCTGCCCGATGAAGACCGCCGCTTGCCGACCGGCACTTTCTGAAGTTGTTCACGGTCGGTTGGCTGTCGTGCTGCCGGATGGCGCGCGGCATCGTATAAAACTCGCATCCGGAAACGGCCGATCTCGAGCAAGGATCCATCGCGAATCTGCTTCCAATACGCAGGGCGGCCATCGACAAGTACGCTATCGCGTCCCAGAAGGTCGACCACCCACAAGCCCTGCGGAGTCAGCACAAGACTGGCATGCACCTTTGAAACGCTGTCGTCGCGCAGCCAGAGATCGCACTGCCGGCTGGCGCCCACGAGCGTGACCGGGCCGACGATTCTTCGTGTCTGGCCGCCGCGCCTCGTCCCTTTCTTGTTGAGAAACTCAAGATCGACGATCGGCAGTCGAGTACTCGGAGAGACCGTTGAAGTCGCGGGCCGAATCAATTCACTCGATTGCGAACGCAGATGCTTCAGGGTGTAGGGACCCACCGATAACTCGCTCTCGGGTTCGAACCAACCCGAGGTATTCTTCCCTTTGTCGGACGTACTCGCGCCGGATATCAACCCCAGATCGACGAACAACCAGGATCCGGCTACCAATTGCAGATAGAGATGCCGAAAGCTCACCTTCGGATCTGGCAATGGCAGATCATTTTCGGGACTTCGCCCGATCAGCACAAATGGCTGTTGGAATATATAAGTCTCGGCGGGCGAGTCGATTTCCTGACGCCAAACGGACACAGAGATTGTATTCCGGCCTCCGCAAGCCGTGAAAAACGGATCGAGTGGTTCACCCAGAGCCCGCACTGATTCCGGAACAGAGAGCGCCGTCTGTCGGCCCGGCGCAGTGGCGAGTTCGCCGCGCGGCGGGACTATCAGCCCAGACTCGGGAACCACCGCCTCAGAGGGGGGCGTTTCTGACTGCAGGGCCAGCAGCTTTCGGCGCTGTGAGGCATAGCTTTGGGTCATTCTTACATTGTGGCTGGGGTAGACGCCTGTTTGCAAGTTCAGTCATGACCCAATAATACCAGCTCGGCGACCAAGGGCCGGTGCTGGCCGTGAAGGTCGGGACCAACCCGGCACGATCGAACGTGCCAACTTGTCGAACTGACCAGCACATGGTCGATCCGCAGGCCGATTTTGCGGCTGGAAAACGTATGCCCCAGTCCAAAACCGCGAAGCGAAAAGGCATCGTGCCAGTCTTTCCAGTCGCGGTCGAAAATCGTGCTGTCGCAGGTCATGTTGAAATCGCCAACGACGATGGCAGGCGCGTCGGATGTACGGGCGAAATCGGCGGAAATTTTCGACTCTTCGTTACGGATGGCAGTTACCCTTTCGAGTTCGGGAGCGCCTTTCCACTTTTGTGAGATGACGGCGTCGAGGCCATTGCGCAATGTGTAAAGGTGCAGGCACTGCACATGCACTTTGCCGCCAGGGGTCTCGATATCGCAACCGATCGCCGGCGCTCTCCGCCGAGCGGTTGCGTTGGGAGAAACGGACATGTTGGTGATGGGGAAGCGGCTGGCCACCAGCAGTTCGCCGTGCTGCACCGAAAACCAGCCGCGCTCAATTTTTTCAGGGAAGGGAAGACCAGGCCACTCCTGAAAAGCAATAACGTCGGCGTGGGTTTCCCGCAGGAATCGAATCATTCCTGCCGTGTCAATGCCGCCGCCCACATTGAAACTCACCACGCGCAGTATAAACGTGCCGGCGGGTTCCAGCTGGGCGACCGAGCGCCACGGGACACAAAACCCCATGATCGGCCCGACTGCAATACCGGCGGCCAACAGCAAGGGGAGCCAGGCCCGCCGGCAAAACAGCAACGCCCCCCCGGCGAGCGGAGCCAGTAACAGCAGCGCCGTCCAGCGCGGTCCGAAGGTGAGCAGCGTCATGAGCCAGGTTGAATCTCCGGCCCATTGCAGCAGAATGGCAAATACAAAGAGAATTGAGAGCGCGACCCACGATGCACTCCACACCAGCGACCGCATCCGATGTCGCAATTTCTGCAATGCAGAATCGTTTCTATTCTCAATCATTTCCCTTGCACATCCCGCGTCACCCAATTTTTACGTCGAGACCCGTCTACCCAGGCGCCATCGAAGCATCGTGTCGCCAGCCGCCATTGAAATTGAAGTCGACACACGGCCTGCGCGCCAGGGAATGCGGCAAGCATAAAGCCACCGATAAAAACCAGGATTTAAGCGCGGGCCAGCGCCGATTAATCCCAGCGCCGACTATTCCCACCGTCGACTATTCCCACCGTCGACTATTCAAAGATGAGCCTTCCGAACTTCTGGAATTCGTGAAAGCTTTGGTTAACGGGAACCCACATCCAGCGAGTGACGCGACCCTCGTCATAGTCCATACGGTAGAAGTTGGCGCGCCACTGGGTTCCTGGCTGCGGTGGCACGTTTTGAAGCGGCGCCAGCAATTCAAACGGAATGTAGATCTCGGCCTTCCATCCGGAAATCTCCGCACCTGGTTTTTTATCTCCGCCGGTAACAGTCGTGGCTTTACGGGTTTTTCGTCGTCCCTCATAATGCCAGGGAAGCCATCCGAGAAACTTGCCGTCAAAATTCGGCACGAGGATCGGCAATTCAAAATTCAGCGGTGAAATCTCATATTCAAAGTAGGTCGACTGCGTGACGTCCGTCCAGAGGAAGATCTCGAACACGTCTTCTTCCCAGAGATTCGCGAAATCCTTATCGATTTTCGCGGTCAATTTCTTATCCGTTGCGTCAAACAAGACGTAAAGGCCGGTCGTTGAATACAACAGTTTGACTCGCGATTCGTACGGTAGCCCGGCTTTCGTGCGCTGGGGAATGATTTCCCAGGCCGCTTTCGACCAGGCTTCATGGCTGCCATCTCCGCTGACTTCAAAATCGTTTGTCGCACTGATGCGCATGACACCAGCAGGCTTGCGGTCTTCTGGTGTCGGTGAGCCCTTAACCTTGCCCTTTTCTTCGTTTTCTGCCGTCAGTCCCAAAACCCGCCGGGCATTCGTAACGTAGATCTTCTCGAGAACTTCGTCAGGAAGATAGATCCCGTAGATCATCCAGAAGCCCTGCCGGTGGTGGCTGAGTTCGGCATCGAAGTACTCGTCGTCGGTCTCGAGAAACCGATAGTAGATGCGGTAGGCGTCGCGCCGTGGCGTCGTGTCGGTGCCGAACAGGATTCGATCTTGATACTTCAAAAAGAATCTGCGTGCCGTATAGGGCTGCCGGCCCAGTTCTGAAATGCGGGCATCAAAATCAACGAACATATTCGGATATTTGTCGAGCTTGTCTGCCACCGCCGCGAGATCTTCGGCATTGTTTCCGAAATGCGTGTTGACGAACGTCGTGGCAGGATGCCGGCCGATCACACGGTGCAATTGATCGAGCAGGTCTTGCCGCTGCGGAAAGTGATCGCCGTAAAACAGCCAGTTCGGGTGCGAGTTTAACTCATGCCAGCGCTCGTTGAAACGATCGAGTGGCGTAAAGAATGCGGCCGGGTCTGAGACGTGAATCACCACCGGTCGCTTGTGCTTGCCGCACGTTTCCCAGATGCGATCGAGCTTACGATCATCGACCGGCAGCAGTTGGCCGTTCTTGTAACGGTAAATGAGCCCCAGCCGCTTGTCGATCTTCAGGCCGCGGGCGCCGGCTCGAAAACTCTCGTCAAGCCGGCGCACTTCTCGGTCGGTCCAATTGTCGTCGTCGATGCCGTCAAAGTTAAGGAGAGCAAAAGTCAGGAACCGGCCCGGATGAGCCTCATCGAGGGCCGCGAGGGTTTCTTTCAGCCGTTCGTCCCAGCCGCCGTCGAGGTTAACGACCGTCTGGACACCGGCAGCGTTCATTTCGGTCAGATAGGTCTGGACACGTTCAGGAGTAAGGCTCTGCTTTCCGCCACCCAGGTGATTGTGAATGTCGATCACGGGAAATCGCGGCGTTTCGACGATCGTCGTTTTGGTGGCCAACATTGACTTTGGCTGCCAATCGCGAAGTTTCAGCTCGCGAATGTCGTCATCGGCCGCGAGGAATCGGGTGGGGTTGGCGAACAATGCGGTAAGCAAAGTCAGTCGAATCAGAAGGGCATGTCTCATCAGGAAGCTCCTGTCGGGCCGGTCTTGCAATTTTCGATTTGAACTGAAAAAAACTGTCACGCGGCGGAGCTTTCGTCCCTTGGGGCTAGCTCTCTATTGGCCGCCGTGACGGGCGCCGGCGAGGAAAAGTTTACGGTTTTCAAAAACAGGAAAAACAGAAAAATCGCCGCGATCGCCGGCGCCGCGAACAATTCGGGAGAGTTGTCTTTGAACTTCTCGCGCAGGTAGCCGCCCAGCAGGGTGCCCAGCGGGAAGCCAATTCCCAGCGTGACAAACGACAGCAGATTTTGGGCGGTGGCCCGAAGATCTTTGGGACATTTCGCATCGAGGTAAAGTTGCGCCACAATAATCAGAAAGACGTGACACACTCCGTGCAAGGCCAACCCTGTCATCACCAGCGACCAGGGCGTTCCGACGGCAAACATTCCATAGCGAACGGCCCACGCGGCGATTCCCAATGCGAAAATAAATTTGAGTCCCAGGCGCCGCAATAGGAAAGAAAGTAACAGCAGTGCCGGAAACTCAGAAATCTGGCCAATCAGCATCACTGTCGGAACCCAGTTGCCCCGGATTCCCAATTCCTCGAGCAGCGGAGGAACGGCCATGTTGTACAGCGGTACTACCAGAACTGCCAACAGGCAACTGATTCCCAGAAACCGCGAGAACATCTTGTCGCGGAACATGGCCAGCACCGCCAGCGGAGCGACCTGGCCGCGCGGCGTTTTTGCCGGCGGGGTGTGCGGCAAGAATACGCAAAAACTGCTGAGGGCGACGGACAGAATGGCGCTCATTCGAAAACAATCAGATTTCGACGGTGGGGGGAATAATCGGAAAAGGTCGCTGAGGGGAGCCACGATGCTCCATTCGGGATATCGCCCAAGCAACCATTCAAAAACCTGAACCCGCTCGAGCCAGAACGAGAGCGACAATCCGCCAATCATCCAGCCCACGGTTCCCCACACGCGCACTTTTCCGAATTGTGCGTCGGGGTCAGACATGTGGCGGAAGCATAACGCGCTGACGAGCGGAACGGTGGGAATATAGGCGACGGCAAAGATGCCGACCAGCCACAACAGCGATTGGAAATTCGCACTCTGACGCTGGTAAAGATCCATTCCGATCGCCAGCGAGTAGAGCGCCATCCCCCCCACGAAGTGGCTGATTGCGAGCACCTTTTCAATCGCCAGCCATCGATCGGCCAGCTGCCCCACCACAAAGGGCGCCACCCACAGCCCGACGGCCATTACCGCATACAATTGCGACTGCTGCTGTTTCGAGAGACTGATCGACTCCCAATAAATGGGGAGATATGTGATCACCGTACCCGTAATTCCCCATTCCAGGAACCACAGTACCGACAGACGCCAGCGCAGATTCCAATTCAACCCTGCCGACATAGACGCATTTCCCAGCCAGTCCCCACGGCGCGATTTGTCCGCCGGGCGCAAGAGCATAGCATCCGGGCGGGAAAATTGGGATTGTTCCGCCCGGCATTCAGGGTTTCACGAATTGCAAGCGGGTGCGACTGGCTTTCAATCTTAATGAACGCGCCGGCGGGTCCTGAAGTGCACTCGAACGTTTTGGGGATCAATCGGCACGAAGCCCGTGCCTGTTCCTGTTTTGGACGGGCTGATATGATTGACTGCATGACACCCATCATTCTCACGAATCCGCGAACGGGCGCCCTGGCCCGTATTCTGCCCGAGATGGGTTTCAACCTGTTTCAATTGCAGATTCCTGTCGGCAGCCGTTTTGTTGACGTACTCGACGCTGCGGCCGACTTTGCAAGTACTGGACAAAATCCGAATCACAACGGCATTCCGCTTTTGTTTCCTTTTCCCAATCGCATTCGGGGGGGCCGCTATCGATGGGCCGGCCGCGAGTACGTGCTCGACGGAATCCATGAGGATGGGCAGGGTCACGCGATTCACGGGCTGGTGATCGATCGTCCGTGGCGCGTCACACAGCGCGATGAATCCAGCGCGGTGGGCGCGTTTCAACTGAGTGTCGATGCGCCCGATCGCCTGTCGCTCTGGCCGGCCGATTTTCTGATCGAAGTCAGTTATGTCCTGGCCGAATCGAGTTTGCGATGCTCTGTTCGGGTGGCGAATCCCGACACCCGGCCGCTCCCCTTTGGATTCGGAACACATCCCTATTTCCGCGTGCCTCTCTCGGCTGAAAGTCGCCGGGACGATTGCCTGATTCAGGCGCCGGCCGCCGAACAATGGGAACTGGTGGACTGCCTTCCCACCGGGCTATGCCGCACGGTTTCAGGAAAAAATGATCTTCGCGAGGGACAGGAACTGCGGGGACTGAAACTGGACGACGTTCTGACAGGCTTGTCTTCTGCCGATGGCCAGATTGAATCAGTTGTGATGGATCCGTCGGCAGGTCTGCAGGTGCGTCAGACCTTCGATGATGCCTTTCGCGAATTGGTCGTCTATACTCCGCCCCACGGTCGCAGCGTCTGCCTCGAGCCGTATACCTGCGTGACCGACGCGATTCATCTGCAAGAGCGCGGCATCAATAGCGGCTGGCGAGTGCTGGCTGCCGGTGCAGAATTTCGCACCTGGTTTGAAATCGGGGCGGGTTTGATTTACGCCTGAATGCTTTCCGCGACTTGCGGCAGCATGGTAGACTGAACAGAGTTGGCGTGTCCGCAGCCGGGAAATGCCTGTCTCATTTGGAGTTCTTGCCCATGTCCATGCGCAACAGGTTGGTGTTGATCGCCACTACGGCTACGTTCGTTGCGATCCTCATCAGACAGCCCCTCGGCATTGCCGCCGATAACGAGCGGCCTGATGATGCCCAGCAGCAATCGGCCGAGCAGCCAGCACCGCAGGCGTCGGCGGAAAACAATGAATCGCCCCCCGACTTGAAGGCGATTCTCGAACGGTTGAACCGGCTCGAACGCGAGTTGGTTGAGCTGCGGATTAAATCGGGAAAAATCCCCGACGATAAGAAAGATCAGCGGATCATTACGCTTCTCGATACGCCGTATCTGGGGAGCGTCTATTACGGCTCACCCACCAATATGCGGTTCTTCACTGCGAAATTGACTTTGATCAATCTGACCGACCAGCCGGTCGTATTGAGACGCGACGACATTCGGTTGGCATCCGACGGACAGTCGTACCCTGTCAAGGAGGCGCCGCAGCAGTTCCAGTACCATCAGGTTCAGATCGGCCAGCAAGCTGTGCAGTTGCGGACTCTGCAGACACCTGCCGAAGTGCATGTTCCCGTGGGAGGAAGTGCCTCGACATGGCTGCTTTTTCCCGAGTTGCCTCCGGGGAATCACGTTCCGCCGCTCGTCATACAACTCAAATTGGGAGACCATGCGCGAGAGATTGACGTGAACGCAGCGCAGCGCGACGTCCTGGCAATGAAGACTGAATTGATGGGGCCCCGCGGGTGTCTGGCATTGATTCGCCTCTCCGGAACACTCAATACCATCAGCGTCGGCAGCCTGGTCGAGGAACTCGACCGCATCGCCGCCGACAAAATTGTTCGCGCTGTAATCAGTTGGCAGGAAAGTGGCAATATTGCCGAACCACAACTGGTCAACTGGCTGCAGAATTCGGCGCTGAGTGCCGGCCGGGCACAGCAGTTCAACGAGCAGCAGTTTCCTGGTCTGCCGGCATCGCTGCGCGAATTGCACCTGGCAGGGCTTCCAAACCCCAACAACGGCAACGGGCAGTTTGTGTCTTATCCCAGCAATTTCGTTCCGGCGACCTCGGCTGTTCTGGCGCAGCGTGTTCATAAAACCGAGGTCGAGGCCGTGGTTGCCGCGCTGCGAACGGCCTATGAGGCTTTACCCCGCGACGAAGTATTGCAGGCAATTCAGTCGGGCAGCAAACTTGACCGGGCGGCGGCGCTGGCCGGGGGGGCCGGACGTCTGGGGGCCGACAAGCTCGCTGTCATTTTGAAGTTCGCAGACGACGACGACCCCCTTGTGCAGCAGGCGGCGTTATTGGCCTTGTCGCACTTCGGCGAGCCTGAAGCCATCGAAAAACTGGCTTTCTACGCCCGGAAGAATGTGTCGCCCTTGTCGGGCGCCGCGATCGCCGGGTTGGCCGGTTCACGCTATGCCGCCGCCCATAATGCCTTGCTGGGACTGCTCAGCAATGAAACGCCGGAGTCGAAAAAGAATATCGTCAGGATTTTGGCAGCTTATCCGCGGCCAGTCTGGTCCGAGGCGATTTATGAAATCGTCAAGGATCCGCGATCGGGGCTGAATGTCGAAGCCCTGAACGCGTTGGTGCAGGTCGGCCATCCGAAACTGCTGTCGGTTCTGGCCGACGCTCTGAAGGGGAATGACGAAACCCTCAGACAGCAGGCGTTTTCCATTCTTGCCAGCCGCGTCGATCGTGAAAGTGAAGAACTGGCTCTGGAATTCACGCTCGCCCAGCTCAAGACACAGCCGGCCACCTCGGCCATGCTGCAACTTCTCAATCGCGTCAAAGATAAGCGCGCCTTGCCTCTGTTAATGGGCCATTTCAAGGCCACACCCAACAAGCACGAGTTGATTCAGACACTGGCATTGATCGGCGACGACGAGACCGCTAGGTTTCTCGTCGAACGATATCCCAATCTGCAGAATCAAGAAAAAGGAGAGGTGCTGCGGTTGCTCGTGAAGTTCGACGTAGCCAGTTTCCGCAAGCTGGCCGCGCAGGCGCTGCAATCGGGCGATGGCGGGCTGGTCGGACTTGCCGTGCAGGGCCTGCAAGAAGACGGAAGCTCCGATGCCGTCAAGATCATGGTCGATTCCCTGGAGACCGGCGGAAACGCGTCAACCTGGCCGTATGTGTCAAATGCCCTGGCCAACGTCAACACCCCCGCTGCCCGCCTCGCATTGTTTAGAGCCCGCGATTCGGGCAATGCCGACAAGCGAAATTCGGCTCTGCGCGCCCTGCAAATGATGCGGCAGCGCTCGCCAGGCTATCAGCACGTTCTGCACGCCCAGCAGTTTGCGAATGAACAGAAATTCGACGACGCCATCAAGCAGTACGATGAGGCGATCAAGGTCGACCCGAATTTGTCTGACGCCTACGCCGGTCGGGGACACGCCCTCTTGCATCTCGAAAAAGCCGCCGATGCCGGAAAAGATTTTTCCAAAGCCTACGAGTTGGATCCTTATAACAGCCTGGCGCTGACCGGAGTCTGCCTGGTGTTGGTTCTGGCGGATGGAAAACCCGACGAGGCGGTGAAGATTCTTGAAGAGGCCCGCGGCAAATTCCAGAACAACGACGCGATTTTTCAGAATAACAATGTGTTCAACTACAACGCGGCCTGTGTTTACGGCCGCGCATTCGAGCACTTGCAAAAGGACGAAAAGGCGCCCGATCGCGAGAAGCGGCTGGAACAGTACAAGCAAGCGGCCTTTACTGACTTGAAGAAATCGATCGAATTGGGTTTTCAGGATTTCGCCCTCATGAAAAAAGATCCCGACTTGAAATCGTTCCAGGAGATGCCCGAATTTCAAGAGTTACTGAAATCGCCAGCCCCCGACATGGGGGCCCAGCGGAAAATGCCGATGAATAACGGAAGAATTCGTCGTGCGGCCATGGGAGCGCGGTAGCCGCCTGTTGCAAAAGGGAACTGACCCCAGGCAATTTGCGAAAATCGATAAGAAATTAGATGGCTGCTGGGCGCCTCTGCCCGTTTCCACCTGTCCAGCGTCCGAGAAAAATATGGTTTATCTAAATCGAATCTACACCCGAACAGGCGACGACGGCACGACCGGGCTGGGGGACGGCACGCGTGTTCCCAAGACGCACCCCAGAATTGTGGCCTATGGAGGCATTGATGAGCTCAATTCCGTCATCGGCGTATCGCTAGCGGCCGCACTTGCCGACTCGATTGCCGACCGTCTGCGCCAGATCCAGAACGACCTGTTCGACCTCGGTGCCGATCTTTGTGTTCCAGAGACCAGCCTCGGGCTCAATAACCCTGCGCTGCGGGCGACCGCAGCGCAGACAGAACGGCTCGAAAGCTGGATCGACGAGGCCAATGACCGCTTACAGCCCTTGGCGAGTTTCATTTTACCCGGGGGCTCGGCGGGCGCCGCAAATCTGCATTATGCCCGAACGGTCTGCCGCCGCGTCGAAATTGAAGTCTTGAAGCTGGCCGAGTACGAAGCGATCAATCCGCAGGTGCAAATGTACCTGAACCGCCTGTCCGACCTGCTGTTCGTGTGGGCGCGAGTCTGCAACGACGACGGCGCACGCGACATCCTTTGGGAGCCGGGGCGCTCTCAAGTTGCAGCAGATGCAGAGCATCTCTGAACAGCCGCGCGTCCTCTAAGCCAATGTGCGCAATCGTACCTGGCTCACGTCCGCAAGCGATGAGGGTTGATTTCCATCGTTTCTGCGATAAGGTGCAGTCGCGACCGAACGTCTTGGTTGATCTCGCTGCGACTAATAAGTCGGCAGCGACTCAACCGGAACCGCCGCGGCGGTTGCCACGGGGCCGTTGTAATACGTCGTCGGGCTGACCATTCCCACTGTGGGGGGTAAATAAGACTGTACCGGATAGGTCGCCGCCGGAGCCACTCCTGACGGGACGCCGCAGCCGCTGCCGCACGGCCGGCAGGGGTTGCACCAGTTGCACCAGTCACAGCAGCATCCACTGGCGGTGGCCGCCAATGCCAGGCCTGTCAGAGTCGAGAAAAAACGCTTCATTCCGGGATTCCTTTCCGTCGGAAACGAGATCAAGTCAAACACTCAATGAAACCCTTACCTTGGCCCCGGTTTGGCTACAAGACTGCGGACGTCGTCGCCGGGCATCGTGCATCCGGCGGGATTCCTTTTGAGCGACTGCGAATACACTAACCCTTCATCGGGGATCGTCTGCGTGCTGTTCCTCAAGGGCACCGTGGCGACATGATTTCCCCGCCAGATTTCGACTGCCCAGGGGTAACGGACCGTTTCGCCTGTGGCGTGAATTTCGTATCCCGTTTCGCTGTGCCACACCTGCAGACGCAATTGCTGGCGCGAGGCCCACCAGCGCGAGAACTCTCCGAACGACGTCTGCCACATCAGCGAGCAGCGTCCGGCATCCCCTGCCAGCCGCAGCAGTTCCTGAACCAGATCGAGTCGGGCAGTAGATGCCGTCAGAAAGAGGGGACAACCCGATTGATAGTGTGCCGCGACCCATTCCAGAATTCGATCGCGCGGTGGCAATACCACCGTACTGAATCGGATCCACGGCGTCTGGTCGTCGGCCCGCAGGTGAGTCTCGGCGCGGCAGGCGACCCCGGGTGCCTCGAGGCATGAATAACGCAGTCCCAGAGTCAACAGCCGACTTGTTTCTGGCGCGGGGCCGGCGTCGCGTCCGAGGGCGAGTCCGCCCGGTTGCAGACCACCTGCGGCAAATCGTCCCTGTCTCGTCGTCCAGTGTGCGAGCGTACGGCGTGGCAGACTTTTGTAATCGTCGTGCCGAATCTGCCATCCCAGGTCGGTCGCGCCGGCCTGCGACAGAAAGGCCAGGCGGTCGGCGCGCAGACGACTCGAAACGAAGTGCGTAGCCTTTCCCGGGAGAGTGGCGGCAATCGCCGCAAAGTCGGCGAGCTCTTCCGAGAGATGTTCGATGCCCAGGCAAATTGCACTTTGATAAGGGAAGGGATAGTCGGCGATTCGCAGCCACACTCCGCCGAGCAACTCAATGGCTTTTTTCAGCCGGTCGAGTAACACATTGACAGGTGCCGATTCTGCCGCCAATTGCCAGCCTGAATCGTCGTCCTCCTCCAACAGTTGCGGCAGATCATCGGAAGCGGGGAGTAACTCTCGCAGGTCGATGATCTTCAAGCCATGAACGGCTGCCTGCCGAGCCCGCGCGGCGCTGTGCGGATTGCGCGAATCAAACACGACAAAACGGCCCGTTCCTGCCGCCAGAAGTGGTACATCTGATAGTGGTTCTACGGGAATTCCTGCTTCGCGCAATCGGCGTTCGACCGCACGCGGAACTTCGGCCAGCATCAAGGGCAGATCAGGAAGTTGTGGCAGTGCAGGCATGGAAAAGATTCAAAACCCTGGCCTCCGACGGGCTTTAACGCCCGTCGCGATAGGCGGCAGATTTGAGGGAGCAAGCGGGATTGAGAGAGGGTGGCGGGGTGGGCATGTCTTACAAATCTCGATTGGGCCGCGCCGTCAATCGAGCAGGGAACCTTACGCGGATCAGGTGAAAAGGTCAATCGGAAAATGTTCATCCAGCGAATGGTCTGCTGCCGTTCAATAAATCGAAAAACTGGGATTGGCCTGTGAGCGATGCTTCCATATACTACGTCCGCTGTCGGGGAAAGGATCCCCGTTTCATCAGATCCGGATGGACGCGCCAACGCACGGAGGCTTCGCGTGGACAAACTGCTTGTCGTCGGAATCGATACGATCTTAGGGGCCAATCTGGCCGCGTGGTTGGCCAATCGTTACCAGGTTACAGGCTTGTCGTGGAGCGTTCCGCTCGCGATCGCCGGTTGCGAATCTGCCATCTGTGATTCCGATTCGCCTGATGCCGCCCGGCATTGGGTCGCGTCGGAACGTCCACAGTACATTGTCTACTGCGGAGCGCCGGCCCAGTCGGCCTGGAACAATCCTTCTCCGGTTCCGCGTCCCGAAGCGGTTCACGTTGCAGGAACATGGGCGCGCGCGGCACAGGAATTCGGCAGCGAATTCTGCGTGGTATCGTCAGACGCCATCTTTACCGGCCCGTGGATGTTCCATCGCGAGAACGGCGGCTGTTTCTGCGAGAGCACGCCGGCACGCATTCTGCGTCTGATTGAAAAAGAGGTCTGCGAGACAAATCCCGACACACTGTTGCTGCGCACCAACGTCTTCGGTTGGGCGCCCGCCCCCGAGTTGGGCGGGCTGGTCGAGGCAATTGTCAATTCCTTGCAGGACGGCCAGCCCTTGGCGCTCGACTGCATGCGCCACGCGACGCCCATTCTGGCGACCGATTTCGCCGAAGTTGTCGACCGCGCTTTCCGGCAAAAGTTGCGCGGCGTCTATCATCTGGCGGGCGGTGAACGGATCAATCCCTTTCGATTCGCGTGCCTTCTGGCCGATCAATTCGGATTACCGATGTCGAATCTCTCGGCCATCGAGACGCCATTCGAGAATCGCCGGGAGTATGGCACTGGCGAATCTTCGCTGCAAACCCGGCGACTCCGCAAGGCGCTCGAAATGTCTTTTCCCTTGATTCGCGAGGGTTTGGGACGGATGTACGAGCAGCATGTCAGCGGGTACCGCGATCGGTTCGGGGCCGTTTCTCGAATGGTGCCCGAAAAGGTGGCTTGAGGAATCGACGGCAGCCGACGATGGAATCCCGCCAGCCGCCGGTGTATGCTGGCGGGCATGAGCTTGAGCGATTCAGCACCCGGGCATTCTTTGCGGGTTTCGACCGACTTGGTGATCGAGACCCCGGAAAATGCAGTTCTCACGTACCAGCTGGCCGGTCCCTGTGTGCGGCTGCTGGCGTATTTCCTCGATTTCATGATCCGCGCTGTGCTGCTGGTCGTGGCCTGCGTTTTGACGATGACCGGTGGAATGGCCGGTTCCGCCGGAGTCTCGACCGGCCTGTTTCTTGTCGCCTGGTTTGCTATCGACTGGGCATATTTCGGGCTCAGCGAAGGTTATTTTCG
>JAYTRB010000306.1:0-10475 GCA_043746425.1 Planctomycetia bacterium | reverse complement strand
CATCTGGCGGGCGGCGAAGAGGCCGCACTGGCTTTCATCGAGCGACTGGGGTTTCCCGTCGCTCCCACCTGGGCTGCGGCCGACATCGTACCGAATGATCATCCGTTGCTGATCGGCACCTTCGGCACGCACGGCACGCGGTTCGCCAATCTCGCCGTGCAGAACGCCGACCTGATTCTCTCGATCGGCTCACGGCTCGATACGAAAGCCACCGGTTCACCCGCCGAAACGTTCGCACGCGGAGCGGCCAAGGTCGTGGTAGACATCGACGCCGGTGAGCTCGCTAAATTCCCGGGCTTCGGGCTCGACATCGACCTGCCGATTCGCGCCGACGCGGGGCAGTTTCTCAAGAGCATGAACGAGAAGCTGGCAGGGGCCGAAGCGCAGAATGTCTTGCCCTGGTTAGAGCGCATCGGCGAGTGGAAACGTCGCTATCCGATCTGTCCTGTGGAGTATTACGACGAAGGCGACGTGAATCCGTATGTCTTTGTCAAAGAACTTTCTCGCGCGGCGGGCGAGGGAGATCTGCTCATCGTCGACACGGGCTGCGCTCTGGCATGGATGATGCAGGCGTTCGAATTCAAACTTGGTCAACGCCTGTACCACGATTTCAATAACACGGCGATGGGTTGGGCCCTGCCGGCCAGCGTGGGCGCATCGCTGGCGAAAGACCGCCGGCAAGTCATCTGCGTCGTGGGAGACGGCAGCCTGCAAATGTCGATTCAGGAACTGGCGACCATCGTCCGCTACGACCTGCCGATCAAGGTTTTCGTCATTAATAACCACGGCTACAGCATGATTCAGCAGACGCAGGATCAGTGGCTGGGTGGTAAATATCTGGCATCTTCGCCGGCCGGAGGGCTGGCGTCGCCCGATTTCACCACGATTGCCCGGGGTTATGGTTTTCGGACAGCCGACATTCGCGAGAATCGAGACATCGTCGGCAGCCTGGCAAGTGTGCTGCTGGAGGAGGGCCCGGTGTTCTGCAACGTTGAGATTCATCCGGCCCGGCGCGTTTTGCCGCAGGTCAAATTTGGCCGCCCGAATGAAGACCCTGAACCGCTTTTGGCCCGCGACGAATTCCTCAAAAACATGATTGTCGAACCGCTGAACGCATCGCTGAAGGCAGGGTGACTTTATGGGACAGGAAATCAATCTGCTCGACCAGTATCCGCGATCGCGACGGCCGATCGAAGAGCGTGCGCGACTCGTGACTGACGCGCATCGACAGATCGCGCGGCAGTTCGGACGAGACTACTTCGACGGCGACCGGCTCTGCGGATACGGGGGCTACAATTACAATCCCCGGTTCTGGCAGGCGACAGTGCGGCGATTTCGCGATCATTACAGCCTGGCCCCCCAGGCAACCGTGCTCGACGTTGGCTGTGGCAAAGGATTCATGCTCCACGATTTTAAGGAATTGATGCCTGAAGCGTGCCTGGCGGGGCTCGACATTTCAACCTACGCCATCGACAACGCACTGCCGTCGGTCAAACCGGTGCTGCAATTGGGAACGGCCAGCACCCTTCCCTTTCAAAACAATTCATTCGACCTCGTGATCTCGATCAATACGATTCATAACCTGCCGCTGGATGAATGCAAAAGAGCACTGCAGGAAATCGAACGGGTCAGCCTGGGCCATTCGTTCATTACCGTCGACGCCTGGCGAAACGACGACGAGCGCCAGCGAATGCTGGGCTGGAACCTGACCGCCCTGACGTACATGAGTACGGCCGATTGGAAACAGTTATTCGCCGAGGTCGGCTATACGGGCGATTATTTTTGGTTCATTGCAGAGTGACCCTCTCGCACGTTCGCGAGAGATTGAGACAAGGAAGCGCGACATGAAGCCGGGCACGCTGTCGGTCATCATCCCGAACTACAATCATGCCGCCTTGATTCCACAGGCATTGACGGCCGTACTCGAACAGAGCTGTCGGCCCAGCGAAGTGATTGTGATCGACGATGGCTCGAACGACAACAGCGTCGAGGTCATCGAATCGTTTGCGCGGCGCGACCCCATCGTGCGGCTGGTCTGCAATGAACGCAATCTGGGAATTATGAAATCGGTGGCGCGGGGCGTCGAGGTTTCTGCTGGCGAATTCCTGTTCTTTCACGCCGCCGACGACTATGTGCTGCCGGGCTTTTTCGAGAAGTCGCTGAGCTTGCTGGAAAAACATCCTGCGGCGGGGCTGTCTTTCGCATTCCATTCGACAGTCGATGGCTTGACGGGCGAAGTCAGTGCCAACGCGAATGACCTTAGTCAGGAAGCGTGCTATTTCAGCCCGCAGCAGCTGGCCGCGAAATTGCGAAACGGAATTCCCGGCCATACGGCGCTTATCAGACGCACGGCATTTACGGAGGCGGGAGGATACCTTTCCGAATTGCGCTGGCATTGCGACTGGTTCAACAGCCTGGTGGTCGCCTTCCGCCACGGCGTGTGTTTCATCCCTGAGTGTCTGTCGTTAATTCGCGTCATGCCCACCTCGTACTCTGCCGAGGGAGCGCGCGACGCGGCAGTGCAACTGGAAGTGCTGGCGAATTTGTTGCGACATTTGATTTCGCCGACGTATCGCGACGTGCTTGCGTTGTTTCAGTGCAGTCGAATCATGCAGGGCATTGGAATCAATCTGGCGCACGCCGCATTGCAGGCCGGTCTGCAGCACGAACCCGATGTCACGGCACTTATCGCCACGCTGCGAAGCGAACATCTCGTGGCGCTCGAACACAGCGCTGACCCTGAAATTCATCAGTTCGGAGTACGCGCAATTGCCCGCGCGATGCAAGGCGCCAAAGGCGGGCTGGAGGAATCGTTGACCGCCTTGTATTGCATGAACCACGAGACTTCAATGCGTGTTGAAGATCTGGAATCGCAATTGCGCGAGCTCCAGAGTTTTGCCGCGGCCGTTCGCCGCTCGGCCCCGTTTGAATTTCGGCGGCGTGTCGCGGCCACAGTCCGGCGGCTCACATCGCTGGTTACGAGGCCGAATGAACCGCACTTTACTTCCCGTCAGGATCAAAACTGACGGCGAGGCATGGCAGCCTCAGATGGGTTGCCCCCAGTTGATCGATGGTTCATTCCACGAGGTGCCGGAATGCTTCAGAGTAATTTCTGGCGGGAACGCGGCGCGCATGCCATCGAAGACCTCCTGGCCCAGCAGCTCACGTACATTCCAGGTCTTGCCGTTGATGACGGCCGTTCCACTGGTTGCTTCATTGACTGCCAGAGTGCCGTGGGGTAATGCGCGATTGATTCCGTTGAATTTCTTGCGGAGCACGATTCCGATGTTGCCGTCATAGCGGCACAGGCAAATGTCGCGGCAACAGAAGCCTGCCATGACGAGCTGATAAATCAGCAGCAGGGGCGTGAAATGGTTGCAATGCCCAAAGCTCAATGTCGAAGAAACTTCATAAGGAACCGTCAGTGCCAGAACCCCGCCTTCGCGCAGGTCGTCGAAGATTTTCGTCAGAAACAAGCCGACGTTTCTCTGGTGCTCGAGCGTCTGGCTGCACCAGATGGCATCGAATTGCGAGGGGAATTGAACCTCCAGATAATCGCCCTTGTAATCTGCCTCATACCCTGGCGAGATCTCGCAGGTTGTGACTTTCTTCCCCAGGTGTGCAAAAACGCGGGCGACGTTTCCGGCATGACTGCCGATATCGAGCACCGTCTCAAACTCAAAATGCTTGAGCATTTTCAGCAATGTCAACGATGAGTAAAGAACCTCCTGCCGCATGACCGAGCGACCGTTATCGACCGTGAAGACGACCGGAGTCGCCGCATACCAGGTGGGTTCGCCGGGCTCGCAACTGATGCGGGGTGCGACGTCTGAGAGATCGGTGTATTCGCCGGAAAACCGGTATTGCTCGGGCAAAACCTGTGTTCGGATGACGGAGTACCCCATTGACCGCAATGTTCCTCGCGCCAGACGCTTCATCAATTTCATGAATCACCTCAGGGTCAAGGTCGTTTCCCAACACGGTCGGCTGGAAATTGCCGCTTTTGCCGCCGGTCGCTGCCAGCGAGTTGCGATCGGTTTGCAGGTTTTCGAATACGGCGCGCGGTTTTTATCACGAAAAAGCGGTGGCTGTCCAGTGGTCTTCCGCGATGGGAGACGGAAGATGCAGAAGTGGCGCGCTGGGGCTTCACCTTGACGGCTTGCGGGCAATGGGATAATACGCCGCGTCGATGGGTCAAGACACTTTTCGCCGGTCACGCGTCTGAGTCTCAGGGAGACCCCATGGACTTCGCCGAATACGTACAGAAGATTTCTTTCCGGCTGTTGCAGCCGGCGACCCCTCGCCCATCGGGGTTTCGCGCGCTCAATCATCTTGCCCGTCAGGCCGGCATTCACCTCGAAATGTGGATGACGCAATTGCCGGATGCGCAAGAGGAGATGCAGGCGAGGCTGAAAGACGTCTGCAAGATTCCCCGGATGTCGACTTTCGCCATCGGTTCCATGATCAATCGCGCGGTCGCCCAGATGTCTCCCGGGCACACCTTTCTGAATCTGGGCGTGGGAAACGGCTTTACCTTACTGGCGGGAATGGCCGGCAATTCAGATAAGAAGTGCATCGGCGTCGACAACTTCCCGCAGAAGCATTCTCCGCGAAATGCGTTTATCAAACGCTTTGAACGGGTTCGGAGCCAGAACCACGTCTTTCATGAAGCCAGCTTCCGCGAGTACCTGGCCGACAAGCACCAGGATGCGCTGGGGGTCTACCTGCTCGATCGGCCGCACACGTACGCCGACCAGCTCGACGGACTGACGCTGGCCGAGCCCTATTTCGCAAAGGGTTGCGTGATTCTTGTCGACGACACGAATTGGCCGCAGATCCGCGAGGCGAATCTGGAATTCATCAAACAGAGCGCTTTCGAATACCGTATATTGCTTGACGTACAGACACCCCGCACGGGTCACCCCACGTTCTGGAACGGCGTAATGGTTTTCGAGAGGGGGAAACGAAAGTCTGCCGCGGCGGCGACCCCGCGTTCAATTCGTTCGGCTGCGTAGGCCGGAGTTTGGTGCGCTGCGTGCGAACATCTGACTCCGCGCCGCACATCGTCGACTTTTGCGGATGCTACAATTATCGTGAAGGAAACAGGAGTGGGTCGTTCGCAGGACGAGGACGGATCTTCGGCCAGGTATATTGGCCAGGTATGAGGAAACCGAGCTGAATTGCGGCAGCACGGCCGCTTGCAATTTCGGACATACGTTTGGACTTGCAACCCGTAGACCGAGTCCTATAATCGACCGCTTGGCGGAAATCGCCCTTGCGGGTGTAACTCAGTGGTAGAGTACCACGTTGCCAACGTGGTTGTCGTGGGTTCGAACCCCATCACCCGCTTTTACCTTTACGAATCACGAGAATCTGCATCAGGTCAACATGAGCGAATCAGAAAGCGAAATTCCTGAAGACGTCGGCCAAGAGTCGGCGCCCGCGACCGCGGTTGCCGACGAAGGTCAAGACACACCTTTCAAGATGTCTTTGGCGGTCAAAATTCAAAATGCCGGCCCCTGCAAGAAACACGTGCATGTCGTGGTGCCGCGCGACGACCTCGATCGCTTCTACAATGAAGCCATCAAGGAATTGGTGACGACGGCTGCTGTGCCTGGGTTTCGCACGGGGCATGTTCCGCGGAAGCTCGTCGAAAAACGCTTTCGCAAGGAAGTCGGCGATCAGGTTCGTCAGACAGTTCTCATGAAGAGCCTGCAGCAGCTTGGCGAAGATTACAAGCTTGACGCCATTAATGAGCCCGAGCTCGATGTCGAATCGCTGGTGCTTCCCGAAGAGGGAGATTTCAGTTACGAGTTCGATGTTGAAGTGCGGCCTGAGTTTGACCTGCCCGATTACAGCAGGCTGTCGATTCGGCGCCCGGTGCGGGCCATTACTGACGGCGATGTGCAAGTCTATTTGGAGAACTACCTGGCTCAGTTCGGCCAGCTCGTTCCGCACGATGGCCCGGCTGAGGCCGGCGATTTTGTGCTGGCCAATCTGCATTTTGAGAGCAATGGCACTGAGCTGGGGCGGGCCAGCGAGCAGCAAATGCGCATTCGCTCGACGTTGCGTTTTGCGGATGCTGAAATTACCAAATTTGACACCTTGATGTGCGGGGTCAAGCCCGGCGACAAGCGTGAAGTCTCTACGACCATCTCGGTCGAAGCCTCTAGAATCGAATTGCGGGGCGAGCCGGTTTTGATTCATTTTGAGATCAGCGATGTGAAGCGTTTGCGTCTGCCTGAGCTGAATCACGAATTGTTCGTTGAGCTGGGGGTCGAATCAGAAGCGACTTTGCGGCAGGAAATTCGTGAAGCGATTGAACGGCAGGTGACGTACGAGCAGCGTCAGGCGACACGCCGGCAGGTTCTCGAAAAAATTACCGCTTCGGCCGACTGGGATCTTCCCGAATCGCTGGTCAAGCGGCAGGTTGAAAATGCTCTGCGTCGCGAGATTCTCGAAATGCAGCAAGCCGGCTTTACGGATGAGCACATTCGCGCCCGGCAAAATGAATTGCTGCAAAAGCAGATTTCGATGACCCGGCAGGCCCTCAAAGAGCACTTCGTGCTCGACAAGATTGCCACACAAGAGAAGCTCGAAGTCACTCCGCGCGATAAGGAAATTGAAATCGCCTACATGGCGATGCAGCGCGGCGAAAGCCCGCGAAAGGTTCGGGCGCGGCTTGAAAAAACAGGAATGATCGAAAACCTCGAAGCCCAGATCCTGGAACGCAAGGCGGTTGATGTCGTGCTGGCAAAGGCCGTCTTCGAGGATGTGCCGGGCGAATCGGCGAAAACGGACGACGTCGAGGCGCTGGAGTTGTCGGTATGTGGGCATCAGGTCGAGTCGTCGCAAGCGGCGGCTGAAACGAGTGCCCAGGCTTAGTTTGCTGCCTTGCTTAGTTTGCTGCCCGGGCTTAGGTTGCTGCCCTTGCTTAGTTTGCTGCCGGGGCCGGGATGGCTGCCATAGGTTGTGGTCTGCTGGCGTGGGCGGGGGCTGTTCGCTGAAATGGAGTGGTTCGTTGAAGGAAGGCCGGCTAGTAGAAATCTCGGGGATTCACGGACGAATTCCGGTTCGGTCTTTGCCGTTGCAGCCCTCCGTGTTTTTAACCATCATTTGAGGGATCATCATGTTCGACCCTTATTCGGCACTGGTGGCGCCCGTCAGCCAGCGCCCCCGCGACTACGCCCGTCAACGGCAGATGACGATCGGCGATCTGTTGCTCGAGAACCGCATTGTCTTTCTCGACGGGCCAATTCATGACGTCAGCGCGAATCTCATTGTCATGAAGTTGCTCTTCCTGCAATCCGAGAACCGGCATCAGGACATCCATCTGTACATTAATTCGCCGGGTGGCTCTGTCAGCGCCACGATGGCGATTTACGACACCATGCAATTCCTCGAATGCCCCATTGCCACGTATTGCGTGGGGCTGTCGGCCAGCGGCGGCGCGATCGTTCTGGCCGGGGGGACGAAAGGCAAACGCTTCGCCCTGCCCCACTCGAAAATCATGATTCATCAGCCCTATGGCCAGGTGGGGGGGCAGGTCTCAGACATCGAAATCCAGGCGAAAGAGATTCTCGAAACACGCGAGACGCTCAATCTGATTCTGGCACAGCATACTGGCCAGCCGATCGAAGTGATTGCGCGCGACACCGATCGCGATCGTTACCTGAGCGCTGTGCAGGCCAAAGAGTATGGCATCGTCGACGAAGTGCTTTCCAAGGCGGCTAAAAAGGAAGGCGAAAAGAAATAGTCGATTGAACAAACCTGTTCGCTTCGCGAAATCACCCGCGGTCGGCAATCGTGACCGCCGGCGATTTTTCGAGTTTTCGGACGCAGCTCAACTGAAAGACACACATCATGTCGATTCTCGTTCCCTACGTCATCGAAAAGAGCGGCCGCGAAGAGCGGGCCATGGATATTTATTCCCGGCTGCTCAAAGATCGCATCATTTTCCTGGGAACGCAGGTCAATGACGCGGTCGCCAATGCAATCGTCGCCCAACTGCTGTTTCTGCAGTTTGAAGATGACAAGGCAGATATTCACATGTACGTGAATTCGCCGGGCGGCTCGATTACCGCCGGCATGGCAATCTACGACACAATGCAATTCGTAAAGCCCGACGTGGCAACGTACTGCATCGGGCAGGCTTCGAGCATGGGTGCAATTCTGTTGACGGCCGGCGCGGCGGGCAAGCGCAATGCTCTGCCGCACGCCCGCATTATGATCCATCAGCCGCTGGCCGGCATGGAAGGCACTGCGACCGAGCTTGAGATTCACTACAAAGAAGTGATGCGGATCAAGCAGATGATGAACGAGGTGCTGCTTAAGCACACCGGCCAGAGCCTGACGAAGATCGAACAAGATACCGACCGCGACAATTTCATGTCGCCTGAAGAAGCCAAGTCGTACGGGTTAATCGACAACATTCTTGAGCGCCTGCCGAGCTCACTCATGCCCACGACTCCAACTCCTTAAGTTCACTTTTCTCGAGCACGTCTGCGTGTTGAACGGTTTCTCAGGCCGTCGAAAGGGCATCGACTGTCGAAGCGACCGTGCTGATTTTCAGCTGGCGTTTATTCAAGGGTGCCCGGCGTTTTGTCCGCAGGGGGGCAATTCGTCATCGGTCGCTTGCATGCCGTTTTTCAGCCCAATTCTGCTGTTGCGACAGACCCGAATGGTGGCGCTTTGCACGCTATCGCTGGTGGGTTGCGCGCAGCGCGGCAGCATTGACCTGCTCGAATCTGAATTGCGTAAACAAGAGCAGGCCCAGAGCGAACTGACTGCCCAGCTGTCGCAGGCACGTGACGATCTGAAGGTGGCGCAGCGCGACGCGAATGGCTTGCGATCGCAGTTGGCTGAGAATCAACAGGTGGCGCTCACGTCGGAACAAGCCGACGTGTTCTACCGCCTCGAGGCCCTCAAGTTCAACATGCTGCTCACGAGCGGATACGACCGCGACGGTCTGCCGGGCGACGATGGGCTGTCGGTGTTGCTCATGCCGGTCGATGTTCACGGCGACCTGGTTAAGCTCGCTGGTGAAATCGAGCTGGAACTGTTCGACATGACGCTGCCTGCCGAAGAACAGCGGCTTGGCCAATGGCGGTTCACGACCGATGAAGTTCGCGAGCACTGGCATAAGGCGCTTTTCAGCACGGGCTATTTGTTCAAGGTTGACTGGCCCCGGATTCCGGTTTCTTCGGAATTGACATTGCATGCGCGGATGGTTGTTTCTGACGGCCGAAAATTCGACGCGACGACCCAGGTGAAGGTTTCGCCACCGACGAGGGGGCCGGCGTTGAACGCGCGGATTCCTGAAGCAGCGCCCCCACGCGCAACTCAGAAACGCAAGCCTGGCAGCAGCCCTGCAAATCGCGTGGTGCCGGCGGCCGGTCGGGCGAAAGTTGGCCAGGTGACACCCGCTTCGGCCAGCAAGCCAGCCTTGAAAAAAACACCTGCATTGCCGGTGGCCGAGACCCCCCGCATTCGCCCCTCGCAGGCACCCGGCCCTGGGCACGGGGCGCCTCCCACGCAAACCAGTGATAATCTTACCGACGAAACGATTCCACAGTTGCGCTGATTTGCGAGGTTGCGCTGAGTGGCGTCTCGTGCGTGGTCAAAATCTGAGCGCTCTAGTGAGCTCGCCCCTGAAGGGCGTGCGCTTTGGCCATGGCGTCTTCAGCTTCGGGAATTTTTCCGCAGCGCTGCAGAATCACAGAGAACTGTGTGAATGAGAAGGGGTCGTTCGGTTCGAGTTCTGTGACGCGTTTCGCGTGGGTAATGGCCTCGTCGATCCGCCCCAGTTTTTGCAGATGCACACCCAATGCCGAATGGGCCAGGACGTGATCGGGATCGATCTCCAATATCTCATCGAGCTTCAACACGGCCTCGGCCAGTTTTCCGGCGCCTTTGAGTTTCGAAGCTTCACTGTAAAGTTCATCGGGGGTGGGCATGATGGATAGCCTAGTATGATGTTTTGTTTCAGGTCATCATACTCGGGTAACACAGATTGGCAATGGATACGCCAGCGCGGTACAAGGAACGTCAACCTGATAAATAATCCTGGCTGGTCGAACGACGAGCCGGTGACTGTTCCACGTGAAACGTCCGTGCAATAAAAATGTCTGCCGATCCTTTCAGCAATACCCAACGGCCACTTTCGGTGGGGGCGACCGCCGTCGAATGGTGGCTGGTGGGGCTTCTTTTTTTGACCGGGCTGGGACTGCGTGCCGCATTTCCCTCACGCCTCGCCGTCGAGCAATTCGACGAAGGGGTCTATGCGTCGAATGTTTTCTTCACGGGCGAAACCGGAGATGAGCGGTATCCCGAGCAGCATCTGTATGCTCCGCCGTTGCTCCCTGAAGTGATTTTTTTCGTGATGAGCATCGCCGGGCCATCGAACGCCGCCGCCATCTCTGTGAACATCATTGCCGGCAGCCTCATGGTGCCGCTCGTGTGGTGGGTCGGTCGGA